>JBKPTM010000095.1:0-2710 GCA_046765935.1 Actinomycetota bacterium
TAGATCAGGTAGAGGTAACGGAAGATCCCGTAGAGGACGGGCGGCAGGGTGGCCAGCATCTTCGAGCCGATCAGCGGCGAGTTGACTGCGTAGATCGAATAGCTCATCACCGTGGCCGCGGTGACCATCGCCACCATCTGGTCGAGGAAGGGGATCGAGTAGTGCTCGAGGACCGGGCGGCTCTTCGTCCCCGCATGGAGCTCGGACGTGGCCTCCTGGCGGCGCTTGGTGAAGCCGAGGAAGAGGGCGACCATCCCAGTGCAGAGGAGCAGGAAGGCCGAGGCGTCGGCGCCGACCGCGATCGCACCGGCGAGCACGCGCAGCACGAAGAGCCCGGAGATCGTCATCACGTCGAGGATCACCTCGTGCTTGAGGACGTAGGAGTAGAGCGTGGTGCCAACGCCGTAGGCGAGCACCAGGCCGCCGACCTCCAGGCCCTCGAGCACGGCCGAGCCGGCGAGCGCGACGACTGCCAGCACGATCGCGAGCCCGATCGCGGTCGGGATGGGGAGCTCGCCGGCGGCGATCGGGCGGAAGCGCTTCGTGGGGTGCTGGCGGTCCTCGTTCACGTCGTGCGCGTCGTTCACGAGGTAGCCCGCCGAGGCGACCATGCAGAAGGCCGCGAAGGTCACGGTCGCGTCCACGACCGCGTCGAACTCCTTGAACTTCGCGGAGAAGAGGAGCCCCGCGAAGACGAGCAGGTTCTTGACCCACTCCTGCGGTCGCAGGGCGACGATTGCGGCGTGCACGGTGCCGCGGCGGGGCTTGGAGGCCGGGCCGTCGGCGGCTGCCTCGGCCACCTGCGGCTCGGGTCTCTCCCTGGTCAAGGGGCCGGCCATCGACCGCGAAGGGTAAACCGCCTTACGGGCTGATCAGAACGCCGGGATTCAGCAGGGCCTGAGGGTCGAGCTCGCGCTTGGCCGCTCGCAGGGCGTCGGCGAAGCGGTCGGGCCGCTGCCGGTCGTACCACGGCCGGTGGTCCCGCCCCACCGCGTGGTGGTGAGTGATCGTGCCCCCCGCATCGATCACGGCGTCCGAGACGGCCGCCTTGATCTCATCCCACTGCGCGACCTCGTCCCCGCGCCTGGCCTTGGCGAGGACCGTGTAGTACGGGGCGGGGCCATCCGGGTAGGCGTGGGTGAAGCGGCAGCTGACCCGCGGGGAGCCGGGCCCCTCGGCCGGCGCCCCGCCCGCCTCCGCCACCGCTCGCTTCGCCGTCTCCATCACCTCAGCGTGGAAGTCGGGGAAGCGATCCCACGTGATCGCCGTCTCGAAGGTGTCGGAGAGGACGCCGCAGGCGACCAGTGAGTCGCGCAGATAGGGGGCGAACAGGAATGCGTGCCGCCAGGCGTTCACCGGATCCTCGCCGGGGGCGGACGGCGCCGGAGCATCTCGCCGGGCGGCCGGCCCGGGCTGATCCGCGGACTGGCGCTTGACCTCCCCCGGCTCGCCTCCATGGGCGGTCGCGGCGTCGATTGCGAGCGCGAGCGAGTCCTCGACGGGGTGGTGGGCCGACTCGAAGCCGAGCACGAGGATCGCCTTCCCCTGAGGGCCCGCCGACGAGGTATCGGACTCCAGGGCGTCGAGCAGGCGGCAGTTCGACGGGTACAGCCCCGCCTGCGAGATCTCCCGGACCGCCTCTGTTCCCGAGGTGAAGTCGTCGAAAGCCACCGCGGCCGACACCTTCTCGCTGGGGCGCTCGCGCACCCTCACCCACGCGTCGACGATCACGGCGAGGATTCCCTCCGAGCCGAGCAACATCCGGTCGGGGCTCGGGCCCGCTCCGGAGCCCGGCAGCCGGCGGCTCTCCCATTCGCCGTCCAGCGTCACCGCATGAATCGACTCGACCAGGTCGTCGATGTGCGTGTAGAGCGTCGCGAAGTGGCCGCCGGCGCGGGTGGCGATCCAGCCCCCCAGGGTCGAGTACTCGAACGATTGGGGGAAGTGCCGCAGCGTCAGCCCGTGCTTCCGGAGCTGGTCCTCCAGCCCCGGCCCCGTCGCACCGGCCTGGATCCGAGCCGCCATCGAGATCGGATCGACCTCCAGGACGCGATCCATCTTCCGCATGTCGACGGAGACGACCCCCTTGTAGTCGTCCAGCGCCCGCGGCTCGACACCGCCGACGACGCTCGTGCCGCCGCCGAAGGGGATCGCCGCCGCCTTCTCGTCGGCGCAGAAGTTGAGGACGAGGTCGACGTCCTCGGCGGACTCCGGGTAGGCGACCAGGTCGGGTGGGTTGGGGAACTCGCCGCGGAAGCCGCGGACGACGTCCCGGTAGGCCTTGCCGAGAGCGTGCGCGATCCGGTCGTAGCGATCGTCCGAGAACAGCCCGGCGAAGGGCGTCGGGGGCTTCAGCCGAGGCTCGGGGAGCTCGACCGCCTCGAGCGGAACCGGCTCCTCGATCTCATCGACCTCGAACCCGAGCCGGTCGGTGACCGCCCTGGCGATTCCCTCGACCTGATCGCGTGCGGGCTGCTGGTCCTCGTATCCCCAGCCCCAGTGCTTCAGCCGACGGGTCGCCGTCGCCACCGACTACCAGTGCACGCCGCGCATGAGATAGGCGAAGGCGACGCCCTCGGTGGAGAGCTCCTGCTCCTTCTCGGCGGGCTTCCCGTCCTCCTTCGCCTTCCCCTTCGCGGCGCTCGAGTCGGGGAACAGCTTGTAGGCGGTGTTGAGGATCGCGTCCGAGGCCTTCGGGGCGATGTTGTAG
>JBKPTM010000096.1:0-6907 GCA_046765935.1 Actinomycetota bacterium
GCGCGTCACCTGGCGTCAGATCGCGGCCCACCCGGGCGCGGTCGCTTCGACACTCCGGGCTGTCCTTCGACGCGCCGCATAACCTGCCCGCGTGGGCGAGCGGTTCAAGCGGGTACTCGACGCGGTCGGGCGTGTTCCCCTGGCGGTCCGGCTCGCCGTCGGCGCCGTGGCGGCCGCGGCCGTCATCGCCGGCACCATCGCCCATGACCGAAGCGGCGACGATGGGAGCGGCGACGGAGCCAAGGCGAGCTCGAGCGGTCCGTCCAGCGACCGGAGCTGGATGCCGTCCATCGACAAGCCCCGCACGGTGGTCTGGGCGGTCGGCGATGCGGCGAACGGGAGCGCGGCGAGCGAGAAGGTCTCGTCGATGATCCGCTCCAGGCACATCGATCTGCTGCTCTATCTCGGAGACGTCTATGAGAACGGGACCGCGGTTGAGTACGACCGCAACTACCGACCGATCTACGGCGGGCTCGGGTCGATCACGGCGCCGACGATCGGCAATCACGAGTGGCCGAACGTAGCGACCGGTTACGTCCCGTACTGGAGCACGGTCCGCGGATCGCCGCCGCCGTTTCGCTACGCGTTCGGCGTCTCCGGCTGGCAGCTGATCAGCCTCAACTCGAACCTGCCGACCGACGCCGCGCAGGAGACGTGGCTAAGCCAGGAGATCGCCCGGACCCCCCGCTACGGAACCTGCCGGATCGCCTTCATGCACCACCCGCGATACAGCGCCGGGCTCCACGGCGATCTCACCGGGCTCCAGGAGATCTTCGACGAGCTGAGCGGCCACGCATCGATCGCGCTCGCCGGGCACGACCACGACATGCAGCGGCTACATCCGGTCGACGGGATCACGCCCTACGTCGACGGCTCCGGGGGCAACGAGCTCTACCCGGTCAACCGGGCCGACCAGCGCCTCGCCTTCTTCGACGACACCCACCACGGCGCCCTTCGCATCAACCTGCGCCCCGACCGTGCGGCCCTCACCTTCGTCGACCAGGACGGCGCGACCCTCGACCGCAGCACCGTCACCTGCCACCAGGGCTAGCCCGGTTCCGTCTGGGGCCGAACCTAGGTTGGCGGGATGGCCTCGACAGAGCCGGCCCGAGCGGATGAGAGGGTGCCCCGGACGCGAAGCGGAGGAGCAACCCGATTCGGGTTGGTTCCGTATGACTACGGGGAGGTTCGCCGGCTGGCCTCCGAGCTCGCCCTCGCAGAGCCCGTCGCCATCACCCTCGTCCGCCGCGGCTACCGGACCGTCGACGCGGCCCGCCGCTTCCTCGAGGCGCGGGAGCAGCACGACCCGCTCGAGTTCGACGGGATGGAGGAGGTCTGCCGGCACATCCTGTCGATCGTCCGGCGCAAGGGCCGCGTCACGGTTCATGGCGACTACGACGTCGACGGCGTCACTTCCACCGCGATCCTCGTCTCCACGCTGCGCTCCCTCGGCGCGGATTGCGACTGGCTGATCCCGGACCGCCTCGCCGACGGCTACGGGCTGTCCATGGGCAGCGTCGAGAAGCTCCGGCGGCGCGGCACCGAGCTCGTCATCACCGTCGACTGCGGGATCGGCTCGGTCGAAGAGGTCGCGGCCGCGCGCGCTGCCGGCATCGAGGTCGTCGTCACCGATCACCACCTCCCCGGCGAGCGCCTACCGGAGTGCCCGATCGTTCACCCGATCGTCTCCGAGTACCCCTTCGAGGGGCTCTGCGCCGCCGGGGTGGCCCACAAGCTCGCCATCGCCCTCTGCGACGCCGCGGGACGCGGGGCGGTGGAGACCGTAGGTGGCCGCCGCCATCCCTGCGACCGCAACCTGGACCTGGTCGCCCTCGCCACGGTCGCGGACATGGTTCCCCTGGTCGGGGAGAACCGCCGTCTCGTCCGCGAGGGCCTACGTCTCTTCCGCGAGGGCCCGCGGGTTGGTCTCCGAGCGCTGATGGCCACCGCGGGCGTCGATCCCGAAGCGGTCGATGCGGGCGCCCTCGGCTTCCGCCTCGGGCCGCGCATCAACGCGGCCGGCCGCCTCTATCGAGCCGACGCCGGGGTCGAGCTGATGCTGACCGAGGACTCGGAGCGCGCCACCCAGATCGCCGAGGAGCTCGACCGCGCCAATGCCGAGAGGCGCTGGGCCGAGCAGAAGGTGGTGGAAGCGGCGGAGCGCGCCCGCTCAGCCCTGCCGGCCGAGCTGGCCGATGCCCCCGCCCTCGTCCTGGCGGGCGAGGGATGGCATCCCGGGGTCGTCGGCATCGCGGCCTCGCGGATGGTGGAGCGGCACTACCGGCCGGCGATCCTGCTCTCCGTCGATGGCTCCCGCGCCAAGGGCTCGGCCCGGAGCATCCCCGGATTCGATCTGGTCGCCGCACTCGGCGCCTGCGATCGCCACCTCGTGCGCTACGGAGGGCACCGCGCCGCCGCTGGGCTCGAGCTCGACGCCGATGAGCTGGACGCCTTCCGCGAAGCCTTCATCACTGAGGCCGGGTCGAAGATCGACCCCGCGGATCTGGTTCGAAGGGAGCATCTCGACGCCCTGGTCGGCGTCGGCCGCGACGGCATCGGGATGGACCTGGCCCGCCAGCTCGAATCCCTCGGCCCGTTCGGGATGGGGAATCCCGGACCCCGCCTACTGGTCCCGTCGGGGCGGCTGCGCGAGGTCCATCCCCTGGGTGAGGAGGGCAAGCACTCGCGCTTCCAGCTGGAGAGCGGGGCTGGGCGCGCCCTGGGCGTCGCGTTCGGGATGAACGGCGAGGTCTCCCGGCGGGAGGACCAGGCGTTGGACCTCTCGATCGAGCTGGAGGTGGACCGCTGGAACGGGGCCGAGCAACCCCGCGTGGTGGTGCGCGAGCTCTACCCCCTCACGGACTCCGCCGACGCCGAGGCGGCGCGCGGTCCCTGCTCGGAACACTGCCCCGCGCCCGACCCGGAGTGGTGGGAGCGGCTCGAGCGCGAGCTGACCAGGGTCGCCGAGGGCAGTCCCGGAGCGCTCCTGGAGGTCCGACCTGCCGAGACCGGTCGGCGCGAGACGATCGACCGGCGCGGCGGGGCCGCCATCGCCTCCCTGGCGGAGCTGATCTCGAGCGGCGAGCCCGTGCTGGCGATCTGCGCCGATGCCGGCCGGCGCGCGAGGCTCGCGTCCGCGGCCGCGGACCCGCGGCGCTTCGGCGCGGCCCTGCCGCGGATCGCCTGCTGCCGCTGTGGCTCGCACGGGCTCGACGCGGCCCTCTCGGAATCCCCCGCGGCCGGCCTCGTCCTCGCGGACTGGACCTCGCTCGCCCTGCGGCCGCGAGCGCCACTCGCCTTTCGCCACGTCGTCCTGATCGATCCTCCTCCGAGCGAGCCACTCGAGGCGCTCGCCTGCGCCTCGGCGGCGCCGGACTCGATCGGAGGCGCGAGCGGCTCCTACGCGCACCTGGCGTGGGGCCATCCCGAGGCGGACTTCGCCGAGCGCCTGTGCAATTGGGAGTGGGATCTCAGGCTGGGGATCGGCGAGATCTGGCGCGCCCTGGCCGCTGTCGGCGGCGAGGCGGAGAACATGGAGCTCCGGTCGCTCCTCGAAGGCGAGCTTGCCTACCCCCGGACCCCCGAGTTGGCCGCCCGCTGCGTGCGTGTGCTCGCCGAGCTCGGGCTGTGCGAGTGGCTGCCCACTGGCGGCGGCCCATCGTTGCGGGTTCTATCCTCGGACAGGACCGATCTGGAGCGGTCGCGGGCCTATATGGACTGCGTCGCCAGGCACCAGGAGGCCATCCGATTCCTCCGAAGCAAGACACAACCGACGTAGCGAGCACCTCCAAGGACGGGACGCTCCCGGCCAACGTCGAGCTGCTCGACGGGGAGCGCCGCGGTCACACGCGCGTCGGCGAGCCGCCCGGCAAGACCCGCACCCCCCGCGCGGACTCGATCACCCGCGAGCTGACGGCCGACCAGCGCGCTCTCCTCGGCGACCTGTTCGCCGTGATCGAGGAGCACAAGTCCGACGTCGCCGAGCCGATCGACCGCCAGGAGATCGAGCGCGCCTTCGCATTCGCCTGCGAGAGCCACGCCGGCCAGGAGCGCAAGTCCGGCGAGGACTTCATCACCCATCCGCTCGGAGTCGCCCGCATCTGCGCGGGAATGCGCCTCGACACGGCGACCCTCTGCGCTGCGCTCCTCCACGACACCGTCGAGGACACGAGCGCCAGCCTGGAGGAGGTCCGCGAGCACTTCGGCGAGGAGATCGCACAGCTCGTCGACGGCGTCACGAAGCTCACCGGGATTACCTTCAAGAGCCGGGACGAGCGACAGGCCGAGAACTACCGCAAGATGATGGTGGCGATGGCCACCGACGTCAGGGTGATCCTGATCAAGCTGGCCGACCGCCTTCACAACATGCGCACGATCGACGCGCTGCCGAAGCAGAAGCAGCAGGAGAAGGCACGCGAGACGCTCGAGATCTTCGCCCCGCTGGCCCACCGGCTGGGGATCCACGCAATCAAGTGGGAGCTCGAGGACCTCGCCTTCGCGACCCTCCACCCGCGCAAGTACGACGAGATCAAGGAGCTCGTCGCCCAGCAGCGGGCCGAGCGGGAGCGCTACGTGGCGGAGGCGGGCGAGTTCCTCGCCAAAGAGCTCGGGAACGTCGGCATCGAGGCGGAGATCTCAGGCCGCGCCAAGCACTTCTATTCGATCTACACGAAGATGACCCGCAAGGGGCGGGAGTTCAACGAGATCTTCGACCTGACCGCCATGCGCGTCCTGGTCGGCTCGGTGAAGGACTGCTACGGCGCGATCGGGATCGTCCACTCCCTCTGGAAGCCGCTGCCCGGCAGGTTCAAGGACTTCGTCGCGATGCCGAAGGCGAACGCCTACCAGGCCCTGCACACCACCGTGATCGGGCCGGAGGGCCGGCCGCTCGAGATCCAGATCCGCACGCCGGAGATGCACGAGCTCGCCGAGTACGGGATCGCCGCGCACGTGATCTACAAGGAGGGCTCCTCGTCCGCGGATCCGGGCAAGGAGAAGATGACCTGGCTGCGCCAGCTGCTCGAGAACGAGGAGCACCAGGGGCCGCAGGCCTTCCTCGAGGCGCTCAAGGTCGACCTCTTCGAGGACGAGGTCTTCGTCTTCACCCCGAAGGGCGAGGTGAAGAACCTGGCCGCCGGGTCGACCCCGCTCGACTTCGCCTACTCGATCCACACGGACGTCGGTCACCGCTGCGTGGGGGCGAAGGTGAACGGCAAGATCGTGCCGCTCCACTACCAGCTACGGAGCGGCGACATCGTCGAGGCGCTCACGGCTAAGCAGGGCCGCGGTCCGTCGCGGGACTGGCTCAAGCTGGTCCGCACGACCCGCGCTCGGAACAAGATCCGGGCCTGGTTCTCCCGCGAGGGGCGTGAGGACGCGGAGCACAAGGGCCGCGAGGATCTCGCCCAGGCCTTCAAGAAGCAGGGGCTCCCCTACCAGAAGCTCGCCGGCTCGCCACTGCTCGTGGACGTGATCCGGGAGATGGGCTTCCGCAAGGCGGACGACTTCTACATCGCCCTGGGCCAGGCGAAGATCTCGACCAAGGTCGTTGCCAACAAGGTGATGCAGCGCCTGAAGCGTGGCGAGGCCGTCGAGGAGGAGCCCGCCGAGGGCCTGATCAAGGGCACCGACGAGCTTCGCCGCAGGACAAAGGAGGCCACCAGCTTCGGCATCAAGGTGAAGGGGATCGACGACGTCATCGTGCGCCTCGCCAAGTGCTGCCGCCCGGTTCCCGGCGATGAAATCGTGGGCTACGTCTCGCTCGGCCGCGGGATCACGGTCCACCGCGAGGACTGCCGCAACGTCGTCGCGCTGAAGAAGGCACCCGAGCGATTCACCGAGGTCAGCTGGGACGGCGACAACGAGGCCTCGTATCGAGTCGAGCTCCAGGTCGACGCCTGGGACCGCACCCGCCTGCTCGAGGACCTCTCCCGGACGTTCGCCGAGGTCGGCCTGAACATCCTCGAGGCGCGTTGCACGACCAAGCACCCGATGGTGAAGAACCGCTTCGTGCTCGAGGTCGGGGACACCGAGCAGCTCAAGCAGTGCATCTCGCGGCTCCGCAACATCGACTCGGTGTTCGATGCCTATCGCGTCACCCCGACCGCCTGACGCGGAGCAATCCTTTTCGGCCCCGCCCGCGTTATATAAAGGCAGAGGATGCTGAGACGCGGGACAGCAGGGAGGCGGTTCTGGCTGGTGGTCGCCCTGGCGGCGCTCGTCGCGATGGGGTATGCGGCCTATGCACTCGCCGCGGACTCGATCACCGCGACCGATAACGCCTACAGCGCGCCCACCTACACGATGAACCAGGGGGAGCGTCCCTCCTTCGCGAACGGCGGCGCGAACCAGCACAACGCCACGGCACGCCAGAACGGCCCGGATGGCAGAGCCCTATTCACCACGCCGACGCTGAACGGCGGGCAGTCGGCGACCCTGGACGGGACCCAGTACCTGTCGGCGGGGAGCTACACGTTCTTCTGCACGATCCACCCGACCGAGATGCAGGCGACGCTCGTCGTCACCGGCAGCGGCACGCCTCAGGCACGGCCGTCCGCATCGCTCACCTCCAAGACGAAGACGATCTCCAAGGCGATCAAGAAGGGGATCAAGGTCTCCGCCAACGCGAGCACGGCGATCAACGGTGCTGCCTTCACGGCGAAGCTCGGCAAGGCCACGATCGGCAAGACGACCGCGTCGCTGGCCGCAGGGGCTCAGACGGTGACGGTCAAGCTGACCAAGACGGGGAAGAGCAAGCTCCGCGGCAAGGCCAAGGCGACGGTCAAGGTCACCGCCGACATCCCCTTCGGCTCGCCCGCCACGGCGAAGGCGAAGCTCAAGTAGCGCGAGCGACGGCCTTCCGGACTCGTTCGGCGACGTCTCGCATCTCATCCTCGGACTCGTACCT
>JBKPTM010000097.1:0-2174 GCA_046765935.1 Actinomycetota bacterium
TGAAAGCTGATCGAACATTGGCCGTCCAGCTTAGGGAGTGAGGTAGCTCACATCGCCCAAACCCATTCGCCGCGTTGCCCGTAGAAGGAACAAACCAGGGGGACATAGGGGGTCGGCTGGGCGCTGGCGCTCGGTTGTGGCCACGGTCCCGCAACCGAGCCCGGCGAACAGCCGGGCTCTGACGAGAGGAAGACATGAAGACAGTCGCTCGCGCGCTGCGGCCCAGCCCTGCGCTGGTGATCGCGTGCGTCGCACTCTTTGTCGCCATGGGTGGCGTCGGCTACGCGGCGCTGAAGGGCAAGGACAAGAAGAAGGTCCGGTCGATCGCGGACCAGGAGATCACGAAGCAGGCCCCCGGCCTGAGCGTCGCGAACGCAGCCAAGCTCGGCGGCGACGCCGCCTCCAGCTTCCAGCGGTTCTGCAGCGGCGGCGCCATCAAGGCGACGGTCGTGGTGAACACGACGGGTGCGAGCAATACGAGCTTCACCGACGTGCCCGGGTTCAACTGCCTCCAGCCGGGAAACCTGAGCAGCTCGGTGCAGCTCGAGCGTCTCGCCCAGGGTCAGTACCTCGTCCGATTCGTCGGGAACTCCGGACCGAACGCATCCGGATCCGCGGTCACCTCGATGGTCGGCGCCGACGGATACGTCAACTACGTCCTGGCTGATCCCTCACCGATCCCCGGTGAGAACGTGTTCCACGTGATCGTTCACAACGCGGCCGGCGACCCGGTCGACAACCGGACGTTCTCCTTGCTCGCGTTCTAGGGGCAGCGGTCGAGTCGCGCGGTGAGCGGATCGGCCGCCCGTCCGCGCGCGTCGGCGTTCGGCCGACAGCGACGGGCCCGGTGCTTGTGCCGGCCCCCACTCCTGCGGGCGCGGGCGCCGGGGCCCGCCGCGCGTGCGGCTCGGTAACCGAGGAGGTAGGGGGTGGGATCGACCGGGGTCCCGAAGTGCCGGACCTCGAAGTGCAGGTGCGGACCGGTGGAGTGACCCGTCGAGCCGACATAGCCGATCGTCTGGCCGCCTGAGACCCGCTGGCCGACGGAAGCGGCGATCACCGACATGTGGGCATACCAGCTCTCGAATCCCAGACGGTGGGTGATCACGACGAGGTTGCCGTAGCCGCCCGTGTTGAAGCCGGCGAACGACACGACGCCGACGCCGCCGGCGTGGATCGGGGTTCCCTTCGGCTCGGGGAAATCCAGGCCGGTGTGCCAGCGCCCGGGCGGGATGAAGCCGAACCGATCGCCGATCGCCCCGGGAACAGGCCTGAAGAAGCGCACCGGTCCGATGGGCGAGGTGCTCACCACCTGGTTGCCCCGGAGGGCGCCCAGCGTGCCGCTACCCGCCACTCCGTCGACCGCGATGTGCGCGGCCGACTGAAAGCGGCGCACGGCGCTCTCCGTGTTGGGGCCGAAGCCACCGTCGAAGCCACCTGGTTCGAAGCCGCGTTCGTGGAGCAGGAACTGGAGCGCAGCCACGTCCCAGCCGCGCTGGCCGCTGTGCATCAGGCGCGCCCCGAGGTTGGGTTTGCCGCGCTTGCCGAGAGCCGCCCGCGTCTGCGGCCCCGCAATCCCATCGACCGTGAGGTCGTGCTGGGACTGGAACGTGCGAACCGCTCCCTGGGTCCAGGGCCCCGAGATCCCGTCGACCGGATGCGGGTAAAGGCCGAGGGCGTTCATCGCGACCTGGAGGGCGGCGATGTCGGCGCTTGCGGCACCCGCCTGTGCGGGCGCGGCAAGGAGACCCCCTATGACCGCCGCGAGCGCGACGAGCCACCATCTTCGGCGGCCACAAACTTCGCCGCCGGATCTACCCGCAGGCACGAGACCAGGGTTCCCCGAAATCAGGTACCGGTGTGCGAGGCGGGTTGCACCCTCGGTAAGGGGTGTCGACCCGCGACTACTCCTCGATCAGCGCCCGGGCGAACTCCCTGGCGTCGAACGGGCGCAGGTCCTCCAGCGACTCGCCGATGCCGATCAGCTTGACCGGGATGCCGAGCTCGGATGCGATCGCGAGCGCGACTCCTCCCTTCGCGCTGCCGTCGAGCTTCGTCAGGACCGCGCCGGTCACCGCCACCGCGTTCGCGAACTCCTGCGCCTGGCGGACGCCGTTCTGCCCGGTGGTCGCGTCGATCACGATCAGGGTCTCGTGCGGTGCATCCGGGATCCG
>JBKPTM010000098.1:0-6405 GCA_046765935.1 Actinomycetota bacterium
GTCCGGGCTCGGTCCCTGGATCGAGACCCGCGGGTCGATCCGATGCAGGGCGTTGATCAGCGCGCTCGAGGGCGGGAACGCGTCGTTCAGGGCGCGCAGAATCGCCGAACGCTGAACCGCTGTTCGCAGTGCCTTCGCACCCGGTGCATTGAGGGCGACTGCCCCGAAGAGCCAGGCGAGGCCGAGGGCGAGCGCGACCAGGAGCACTGCGCCTCCGGAGGACTCGGCGACGGCCACCCCGCGGCGGCGGCCGGCCGCGCCCAGCAGGCGCCGGCGCGCGGCGAACGCCATCCCCTCCATCGAGACAGCGACGATCCCGCCGATCAGGAGCGCTCCCGCGAGGGCGGTGGCAGGGGCGTAGGGCGAGTGGGATCCCTCGGGCAGCAGGCCCGGCCCGATCCGGCTGCCGAGGAAGGCTCCGACCGCGAAGCCGCCGAGGCTGAGCACCCCTACGATCAGCCCCTGCTGATAGCCCCAGGCGGCCATGGCCAGGGAGAAGGCAATGATCAGCCAGTCGAGGCCGGTCACGGTTTCCCGAATACAAGCGTACGAGCGACTACCTTTGCCCGCGTGAATCCCCCCGTGACACGGTCACGGCAGCGAGGACGGGAGGGTCCATCGCCTCGGCGGCGGGTACCCCGGGCACAACGTGGCCCGCGCACCGAGCGCCAGCGTCGCCTTCGTCAGCGGGCGCTGCCTCTGGCGATCGTCGCGGTCGTCGCGTTCATCTTCGGGGTGATCAGCGCAGCCGGCAGCCCCGAGCAGGACATGGCGGAGCGATTCGTCGACGACTGGGCGCACCAGGACTTCAAGTCGATGCACGACGAGCTCTCCGACTCGTCCCAGGCCCAGTACTCGGCGGCCAAGCTCGCCAGCGTGTACCGCGAGGCTCAGCAGGTCGCCACGGCGACGGCGATCGACCCCGGGGACGCCGACGGCCCGAAGAGCGTGAACGGAACGGATGTCGTCGACGTCAAGGTCGGCGTCCGCACGAGGCTGTTCGGCAAGGTCGATGGCGTTTTGCGGCTGCCGCTGGACGGCGGCAAGGTCGCCTGGTCTCCGCATCTGACCTTCCCGAGCCTGCTTCCCGGCGAACAGGTCGGTCGTCGTCTCGAACTCGGCCGCCGGGCGCCGATCATGGCGAAGCACCACGTCGCGCTCGCGACGGGCCCGGCCGACGACCGCTCGTCGCCGCTGGGTTCGGACGCCATCGACGTCGCCGGGGAGACGGGGGCCGCCGATTCGGAGCAGGAGGCGAAGCTGGAGCGCGCCGGCTACCCGACGAACCAGAGCACCGGCATCAGCGGCCTCGAGCTGGCCTTCAACCCGCGGCTCTCGGGCACGCCGAGCGGTCAACTGCTGGCTGTCAAGACGAGCAGTCCGCAGCTCAATGTCTCGAGATCCAGGCAGGGGCGCGTGCTGGCGTCCACTCATGGGACGCCCGGCCAACCGGTGCGGACCACGATCGACCCACGACTGCAGGCCATCACAGTGAATGCGCTCGGCGGGCAGTCCGGCGGGGCGGTCGTGCTCAACGCCCGGAATGGCGACGTGCTGGCACTCGCCGGATCGGCCTACTCCTCCCCGCAGCCTCCGGGTTCGACCTTCAAGGTCATCACGGCGACCGCGGCGCTCGACGGTCACGACGTGAAGCTCAGCGACACGTTCCCGGCGACCACCGAGATAAATCCGGATCCGCAGAACGGCGCGCGGGTCGTCCACAACGCCCACGACGAGGTCTGCGGCGGCACCTTCGTGCAGGCCTTCGCCAAGTCGTGCAACACGGTCTTCGCGCCGCTCGGCGTCAGGGTCGGCGCGGAGCGCCTGGTCCAGACGGCCGAGCGCTACGGCTGGAACCAGAAGCCGAGCCTCTACAACGCCGCTGCGACTGCGGCCACCGATCCGAACGGCATGACGATGCCCACGGACTTCAGCGAGGACACCAGCCACACGGAGCTCTCAGTGACGGCCTTCGGGCAGGGCCGGGTGCTCGCAACGCCGCTCGGGATGGCGTCGGTGGCCCAGACCGTCGCCAACGACGGTGTGCGCAGCCCGACCTCGATCGTCAAGGACCCCGGCCTGAAGAGCGATGCGAAGCCGGTCACGGTGACCTCCAAGGAGAACGCCAAGGTGCTCAAGGGGCTGATGCGCGCCGTAGTGACGTCGGGCACGGGTGTCGCCGCCAACATCCCAGGCATTCAGGTCGCGGGCAAGACCGGCACGGCCGAGCTCGGCCCCAAGCCGGGCGCGCCGCCGGCCGCTCCCGGTGAGGCGAGCGAGAATCAGCTGATCGACGGCTGGTTCATCTGCTTCGCTCCCGCACAGCATCCGAAGCTCGCGGTCGCCGTGATGCTGATCGACGCCTCCGGAGACGGCGGCACGACGGCGGCCCCGATCGCGCGGAACATCCTCACCGCCGGCCTCAAGTAGCCGGGTAGCCGAACGCCACGCCGACGATCGCCATCCCGCCGCCGATCGCGGTGAGCAGGCCACCGGGTGCCTCGAGGAGAAGGCCGAGCGGCACACCGACCAGGGCGAGGGCGGTTCCTCCGGCGAGCAGCGCCCACCAGTTGAGCCCCCGGGCGCCTGGCTCGGGGGCGGCCGGCGCGGTCAGGATCGTCGAGAAGACCATCAGGGCGACGCCGACGAGCCCGCCGGCGATACCAAGGAGCTGGATCAGCGCCAGAGCTGCGCCGATGCCGCCGATCACGAGCAGCGCCTGAAGCTGGGTTCGCCTCATCGGGAGGACCACGCCGCGGCAGGCGACCTAGATATCGAGCGTGATGTCGCCGGTCTCGCCCTGGAACTCGATCTCGAGCTTCAGCGGCCGGTTCTCGCTCACGCCCTCGTTCACCAGGAAGATCACCAGCGCCCCCTGGGTGGGTCCATTCGCGGCGGCCGTACCGGGCGCCGGGATCTCCGCCCCGCCGGCGAGCTCGGTGCCGAGTGGCGCCGCGAAGTCGGTGTGGCTCGGGACCGACGGGTATGCGGCACCGGTCGTGTCGGTCACGCTCACCTGCGCGTTGCTCGGCAGCCTGACCGGGGAGTCCCCATGGTTGTCCATGGTCAGGAAGACGCCGAGGTAGGACTTGCCGGCCGGCGTCGGCAGCTGCTGGCCCGCCAGGTACTCCTTGTCGTCGGCCTGCCCGGGATTGAGGAATCGGGTCTCCTGGACGTTGATCTCGAGGTCGCCGAGCTTGATCGGCACCCCCTCGTCCGCCTCCTTGCCGACGTCGTTGCCGCAGCCGGCAACTCCCAGCGCCGCCAGGGCGAGGAGGAACGCGAGGGCCAGGGCTCCCTTGTAGCCGGGGCGCATGAGGGCGCGCAGTCTATCCAGCGATGCTGGGGACGCGATCACCACCGGCGATCTCGACCCGGGGTACATCCGCGCCGGATTCGATCAGGTCCCGCATGCGCCCGAGCGCCTTGGTCCAGCGCCGCCGCCACCAGCGCTCGCGCCCCATCTCCCTGATGCGATCGAAGAGGGATGCCGGAGCCGTCCAGAAGGTCAGCCTGACCGTCGTGGTCGGGCCCGCCTCGAGCTCCCAGACCAGGCGGAAGGGGGTACGGTCGAGCCGTCCTCCCCTGCCGTGCTCCACGATCTCATGTGGACGATCCGTCTCCGCGATCACCGTCTCCATGTAGCGCACACCCGCCGGGGCATCGACGCGGAAGCGGGCCGCCGCCCCGCGACCGGAGGCCGGGATCCGCTGCACCCGGTAGTCGTCGGCGAAGTGGTCGATCCAGCTCGGCCTGATCGCGAGGTCGCAGATGAATTCGAAGATGCGCTCGCGCGGGGCGTCGATGGAGGTGGTGATGGTGATCGGCCCCACGGCCCGGGCGATTCTAGTCGGGTGGGCCGGCGGCCCCCCGGGTCAGCGCGCTGACCGGATCGTGCCTGGAAAACCTGGACTTTCCGTAGTAGATGCAGAAAATCACTAGCCATTTTGCAGTACCGCCAGTACTATCGGCCGCACCCCCGGATGGCCATGATCGGACAGAGCGCGGACGACGTCCACCACGCGGGAGAGACCGCGGGAGGTGTCGGTTCCTTCATCTGCCAGGGGTGTTCCTTCCCGGTTTCGTTCGAGCCCGCCGAATCGATCCCGCGCTGCCCCAACTGCGGCGGCACGGACTTCCGGCGGTCATCCCTCTTCGAGCAGCCGACGCTGAGGAACATCGCGGTCACGCGCCCCGCCGCGAGACCCGAGAACTGGCTCGATGGGCTGCGGGAGACGATCACCGAGCCTGGCAAGTACCTGGCGATGTTCGCCGATGGGCGCACGCGCGTGATTGAGCTCAACACCGGCTGGTCGCGGATCGGCCGCAGCCGATCCGCTGACATCCGCCTGGACGATCCGACGGTCAGCAGGCGGCACGCGGTGGTCGTGCAGACGCCCGAGGGAGAGCTGCGCGTCCTCGATGACCGCTCGATGAACGGCATTCGCGTGAATGGCGAGCCCGTGGACTGGAGCCCGCTGGCGGACGGCGACGAGCTTCAGATCGGCCGCTACACGCTGAGCGTCATCGAGACCGCCGGCGCGACCGGCTACGACGAGACGGCCTAGGTCGAGCTCTTGGAGCCGTCCGCGCCGTCCGCGCCCTCGACCGCGGCCAGCGCGTCGTCGAGCTGGGGATCGATGGGGACGGACTCCTGCATCGAGACAGCGGCCAGCACCTCACCCACGAACGAATGCGGGGTGACGACCAATCGAAGCTGCTGGCGCCGGTTCTTGAGCCGGGCCGCGGCGTCGAAGATCAGACTGATCCCCGAGCTGTCGATGTAGCTCGTCTGGCTCAGGTCGATCACCAGGGCCCGGGCGTGGTTGGGCACCGCTGCGAGCACGCGCTGGCTGAGATCGTCGACGTTCGAGGCGTCGACCTCGCCGGCGACCCGCGCCAGCTCGACGTCCCCATGGCTCTCGAGCAAGAGCCGGGCGAGTTCGGGCATCACGCTCCCTCCCTCAGCCGCCGCCGTAGCTCGACCGTGGTTCCGAGCTCCGTCCGTTCGATCGAGACATCATCCATGAACTCGCGCATGATCGGGATGCCTCTCCCCCGGTTCCCGCCGCGCGGCTCGCGCCATTCGCCGTGATCGCGGATCGTCACCGTGGCTATTCCGTCAACGAGCGCCGCGCGAAGCTCGATCGTCGCGTCCCCCGGGCCGTAGGCGTGCTCGATCGAGTTGGCGCAGGCCTCCGAGACGGCGATCGCAAAGGCAGCGCAATCGTCGTCGGCGCCGCGATTGGCCTCCACCCAGCGGCGAATCAGATGACGGGCGGTGGCCAGCTGAGACGGCTCCGCCGGCACCTCTACGTCGAGCAGCTCGTGCAGTCCGACGGTCTCCACGACCAGGATCGCGATGTCGTCGGCGATTCTGGTGTCCCGCGTCAGCCGAGAGGTGATCTCACGGCACTTGAGCTCGGGCTCATCCGGTGCGGAGGTCGTCGCCTCGACCAATGCCGCCTCACCCTCGGCGAGCTGCTCCCCCCGCCGCTCGATCAGGCCGTCGGTGTAGAGCAGCAGTGTCTCGCCCGGCCCAAGCGTCACCGATTGCTCGTCGTAGCTGTACCCCCCGACCGTCCCGAGCGGAGGACCTCCGGCTTCGGTCAGGAACTCGGCGCTGCCGTCGGTCCGTACCAGGAGCGGATATGGGTGGCCGGCCCGCGCGAATCGGACCTCCCAGGTGTTCAGATTGAGGGTGGCGTAGGCCACAGTGGCCATGCGGGAGTGCATCCGGTGCGAGAAGTCCGCGAGCTTGGTGATCACCTGACCGGGCCCCTCGGTGTCCAGCGCGTAGGCGCGGATCGCGCTGCGCAGCTGTCCCATGAAGGTCGCTGCCGCCATGCCGTGACCGGCCACGTCGCCGATCACGAACGCGACGCTGTGATTGTTCAGCTCGATTACGTCGTACCAGTCGCCGCCGACCGCGGACTCATCCTCGGCTGGGAGGTAGCGGGCGGCCATCCTCAGGCCGGGTACCTGAGGCAGCTTGCGGGGAAGGAGGCTGCGCTGCAGCGTCGCGGCGATCTTGCCCTGGACCATGAGCCGTGACCGCTCGATCGAGAGTGCGACTCGGTCGGCGACCAGTTGGAGCAGCTCGATGTCGCTCTCGTGGAACTCCCGCTGGGTCATGGAGCCGACGTGGAGGACTCCGATCACCTCGCCCTCGACGACCAGCGGGACCCCGAGCAGGGATCGGACTCCCTTCTCCTGGAAGAGCGGATTTACGGGCTTGACCGTCGAATCCTCGAGGTCCTCGATCACCAGCGGCTCTCGGGTGAACGCGATCCGACCGGCGAACCCGCGACCGATCGGAAGCTGAAATCTGCGTTCGACCTCCTCCTCGAGGCCCTTGGCCGCGCGAGCGGCGAGTGTCCGCCCACCCTCCTCGACCAGCAGCAC
>JBKPTM010000099.1:0-2984 GCA_046765935.1 Actinomycetota bacterium
AACGTGCCGTTCGCGCTGTTCGGCGCCGCCTGGGGCTACGGCGTGCTCCAGGAGCTCGCTCGGCGCGACGCCAACCGCGGCCTCGACATCCTCGGCACCACGACGTTCGTGGCCGGCCTCACCGGCCTGGTCTATGGCCTCTCGCGCGGCGGCATCTCCGGCTGGAACGACCCGCTCGTGATCTGGCCACTGGTTGCCGGCGCCGTTCTGCTCCCGCTCTTCGTCTTGATCGAGCGCCGTGTCCGCGCGCCGATGCTCGACCTCACGATCTTCGACAACCGGATGTTCGCGGCCGCCACCGGCGCCGCGTTCATCAACGGGCTCTCGCGGTTCGCCCTGCTCTTCGTCTTCGTCTTCTACTTCCAGGGCGTCATGGGGGACGACCCGATCACGGCGGGGATCAAGCTGACCCCGATGGCGATCGGGATGCTGATCTCCTCCCCGCTCGCCGGGATCTGGGCGGACCGTCACGGCTCGCGCACGCTCGCCGCGCTCGGCATGCTGGTCAGCGCCGTGGCGCTCGCCGGGATGACGACGCTCGGCGAGAGCAGCCCCTACTGGGAGAGCACGCTCTGGCTAGGCCTCGTCGGGATCGGGTCGGGCATGTTCAACTCGCCGAACACCGCGGCGATGATGGCGACCGTCCCGGCCAAGCGACGCGGCATCGCCTCCGGGGCGCGAACCATGCTCCAGAACACCGGCGCGGTGATCTCGATCGCCTTCGTGCTGGCGATCGTGACGGCGGCCGTGCCGAAGACGGTCCTCTTCAAGATCTTCTCGGGGCTCGCCTCAGGCCTCTCCAGCGAGCAGCTCGCCCCCTTCATCCACAACATGCACACCGCGCTCTGGGTCCTGGCGATCACCTCGCTGATCGGAGCCGGCGTCTCGCTGCTGCGCCC
Source organism: Actinomycetota bacterium (assembly GCA_046765935.1). GTDB lineage: Bacteria > Actinomycetota > Thermoleophilia > Solirubrobacterales > 70-9 > DASUPK01. The sequence goes on from JBKPTM010000099.1 coordinate 900, forward strand.
GCGGCACGAGCCGGCCCGGGAGCCCGGGGTCGACGCCGGACTCGAGAGGATCGCGGCATGAGCGAGAGGCGCTACCGGATCGGGGACCTGGCGAAGCTCACCGAGACCACGCCCCGCACCATCCGCTACTACGAGGAGATCGGGCTGCTGCCCTCCGGGGAACAGCGCGAGCCGGGAGCCCATCGCACCTTCGGCGAGGAGGATCTGGAGAGGCTGCGCGAGCTGCTCCGGCTGCGCGAGCTGCTCGGGGTCTCGCTCGAGGAGCTCCGCGACCTGGTGGCCGCCGAAAGCGCGCGGGCATCCCTGCGGCGCGAGTGGCACGCCGGGATCGAGCATCCGGTCCGCCAGCGCGAGGTGCTCGAGCAGGCGCTCGGCCACATCGAGTCCCAGCTTGGGCTGCTCCGCCACCGCAGGGAGGAGATCGACAAGCTCACCGACGAGCTCGAGACCAAGCGCAGGCGCGTGCGGGACCGGCTCCGGTCGGTGAAGCGGCGCCGGGTCAGCTCGGCAGGCTGACCTCACCGTCGATCACCGGGATCACCCCGCCGCCGACCCGCGGGCGCCCGTTGACCATCTCCACCTCCAGGACGCTGGGCCGCCCCATCTCCTCGCCCTGCGTGATCACCACGCGGTCGCAGCCCGCGTACTCGGAGAGGTACGCACCAAGCGGCCCTGCCGCCGACCCGGTCGCGGGATCCTCGCCGCCCGGAACGACTGTGGAGAACATCCGGGCCCGGGCCAGGCCACGCCCGGTGTCCGCCCAGACGAGGTAGAAGTTCGGCGTCTCGCCGACGCGCGGCTCGGCGCCGGCGAGCGCCGCGTCGATCGCTCCAAAGTCCAGCTCGACCCGGGCCAGCGAGTCCGGCTCGGAGAGGGGCACGATCGCCGTGGGCAGCCCGGTCGACACCACCTGGGGCGCCAGATCCTGATGCGCCTCGGCGGAACTGAGGCCGACGGCGTGCATCACCGCCTCGACGTCGAGCTCCGTCCCGAACTCGGGCTCGTTCTGGACCATCTCGGCGCGCCAGCACTCACCCTCGACGTGGACCTCGATTGGCTGCACCCCTGCCCCGGTCTCCTGCGCGAAGCTCGCCTCCTCGAGTCCTGCCCAGCGCGCGACCGCCACCGCCGTGCCCAGCGACGGATGGCCCGCGAAGGGAAGCTCCCGCTCGACTGTGAAGATCCGGTTCCGATAGTCGGCGCCCGGGGCCTGCGCTGACTGGACGAAGGTGGTCTCCGAGAGGTCCGTCTCGCGGGCGAACGCGAGCATCGTCTCGTCGTCGATCGCATCGGCGTCGTCCACCACCGCCAGGCCGTTGCCTGCCAGTGGCCGCTCCGCGAAGACGTCCAGCCAGCTGATCCGATGGCTCATGCCGCAATCATCGCGCCGACGGGCGCCTCAGGTCGGGCGCTCCGCCCGGTAGAGGACGAGCGAACCGAACATCGTTCGCAGCCGGTCGGTCTCCCGGGCATTCCCGAGCCCGGCGCGCTCGAAGATCAGTGGCAGCTCGCCGCGGTAGTTCTCGGCGGTGTTGCTGCGGCCGTCGAGCAAACGGATGCCCTGGAAGGCGAGCCGCATCACCGGATCAGAGGGCGGGCCCCCGTCCGCCACGTGAAGCTCGCCGCCGGGACGGAGGACGCGCGCGATCTCCCGGGCGGTCTTGCGCTTCGGCTCGGGATCGAGGTGATGGAAGAAGAGGGTGGACAGCACCCGGTCGAAGCTCGCGTCCTCGTACGGCAGCTCGTTCGAGAGGCCCTCGGTCAGCTCGAGCTCGACCCCGGCCCGCTTCGCCTTCGCCCGGGCCTGGGCGAGCATTTCGGGATCGGCGTCCAACCCGGCGACCTCTGCACCCGGCTGCCGGCGCTTGACCTGGATGCCGAGCGTGCCGGTGCCGCAGCCCAGGTCGAGGATCCGCTGGCCGGGCTCCGGCGCCGACTGCTCGACCAGGAGCTCCTTGAAGCGTCGCTCGCGCGTGGTCAGCCGCACCACCGGGTCGTAGAGCCGCGTCAATGCCGGAAAGCGCAGTGCGGCCAGGTAGGAGCGCGACTCAGTGGCCATGGTGCTCGTGCATCACGGCGTGGCCG
>JBKPTM010000100.1:0-2204 GCA_046765935.1 Actinomycetota bacterium
GGGCCACCGAGTAGCCGCGCGAGGCCGCGTCGAGGGCCACGCCCGCACCGGTGATCCCGCCCCCGACGACGACCACGTCAAAGGGGTGCTCCTGGATCGCCTGGAGCGCGTCGTTGCGCGAGATCACCGCGTCATTCCAAGAACTCGATCACCTGATCGGCGGGAAGCCGCTCCGGCGGGCGCTGCTCCTGAACGGGCCTGCCGAGGTGGAGCAGGCCGACGAAGCGCTCGTCGTCGGGAATGCCGACGGCGGCGGCGCCCTCGGGCGTGCGCAGCACCTCGGGCGTGCGCCAGTAGGTCGCGAGGCCGCGCCCGTGGGCGGCCAGCAGGACGATGTAGGCGGCGCAGGCGGCGGCGTGCAGATCCTCCTCGTCCTGGATCTCGTCGCCGGTCAGCGCGCAGGAGCACACCACCAGGGTCGGAGCGCGATCGAGCTTCGACGCGGACTCGGGACCGGCCGCCTGCTTGAGCCGCTCGAGCGTCTGTGGTCCGACCACCCTGAAGCGCCACGGGTTCGTCAGGTTGTGGTTCGGCGCCCAGCGCGCGAGATCGAGGATCTCCTCGAGCAGCTGGCGGTCGACCGGCTCGGGCCGGTATGCCTTGTGGGTCCGCCTGGTGCGGATCGCCTCCTCGACTTCCATGGGTGAAACGTAGTTGAGGGCAGCGCCCGGCCGCCCTCGGGTTACGGGGAGGGCAGCCGCCTCCGGTAGAGCACCCATCCGCCCCAGATGGCGCCGCCGCCCGCGGCGACGACGATGATCACGATCAACCAGGCGGGGATCCCTCCGCCGCCTCCATCATCGCTGCTCGACGAGGCCGGGGCCAGGGGCACCGTCGTGGGCTGGTCCGGCGGAGGCGCCGCGCCGCTCGCGGTCGGCTTCGCCTTCCCGTCCTGCTTCGAGGGCTGGGCGCTCGAGCCGCTCTTGGCGGGGGCACCGCCGGAGCCGGGGGCGGCAGCGGGCGCGGCCGTGGTGCTCCTCGGGACGGGAGCGAGCGGGAAGGCGGCTCCGCTCACCGCCATCAGCGCCTGGCCGGTGACCCAGACCGGCGTCTGATCGGTCGACGATGAGTACCGGTAGTGCCCGTCGGGCGCCTGCACCGAGGCGAGGTAGTCGAGCGCCGAGCGACCGCCCTTCCGCACCGAGGACGGCGAGACCCCCGCCGCGACCAGGCCCTGCACGGCCCAGGCGGTGGACTGCGCGTTGACCGGGCCGCTGGTCACCGCGAACCCTCCGCCGGCCCTCTGGGCGCCTCGCAGGTACGAGACGCCCCGGCCGATCCCGGCGCGGCTCCCTCCGGGGGCCAGCGCCTGCAGCACGGCGCCGGTGCTGTCGGGGTCGCTGCCGGCGCCCGCGGCGAACCCCCAGCCGCCGTCGTCGTTCTGGTGGCCGCGGAGCCAGGCGACGGAGCGCGAGCTGCCGGCCGTAGACCCCCCCGCCTTCAGCGCCAGAACGCCGAAGGCTGTCGGGTTTACCTGTCCGCTCCAGGAGCCGTCCTTGCCCCGCCTGGCGAGCAGCCGGCTGACCAGATCGTGGCCCTGGAAGTGGCGCGGATCGAGTCCCGCCCCCCGCAGCACCAGGATCGTCCGCTCGAGATCGCCGGTCGTGCTGATCTCTTCGACGGTTCCCGCGAGATAGGAGATCGGTGTGGCATCGCCGCGGTCGAGGTCGAGCGGGTTGATCCCGGCGGCCTCGAGGCCGAGGACCGCCCAACCGCTCATCCCCGGGCTCGAGTCCTGAGAGCGGTCGAAGCCGAAGCCGCCGTCGTCGTTCTGGGCCCCGCGCAGCCAGGCGACGCCGGAGCCGGCCCCGCCGCCCGCTGCATCGGCGCTCGGTCCGGGGAGCAGTGCGACTGCCGTGAGCAGCGCCGCCAGCAGGCATGCGGCTCCGGCCGCGACGCCACTGGCGCCGGGAGACGCGACCCGGCCCCGCTTCCAGGCGAACTCGAAGCGGCCGCGATAGCGGAGCAGCATCCGGACCATCGCGGGGCCCGCCACCAGAGCCAGCGCGGCGTTCCCCGCCGCGTGGGCGATGTTGAACGGGACGCCCCTGGCGGAGATCGCGAGGAAGCGGTCGAGCGACTGCTCGCCGCCGTAGGTGACCATCAGGGAGAAGTCGAGGAGCGCGCCGTAGGCGAAGCCGGCGAGTGCGCAGACCGCCGCCAGCCCGAAGCGGCCGACGTGGCGACCGCTGAGCGTCGCGAGC
>JBKPTM010000101.1:0-6229 GCA_046765935.1 Actinomycetota bacterium
CTCCAAGGCGATCAAGAAGGGGATCAAGGTATCCGCCAACGCGAGCACGGCGATCAACGGTGTCGCCTTCACGGCGAAGCTCGGCAACGCGACGATCGGCAAGACGACCGCGTCGCTGGCCGCAGGGGCTCAGACGGTGACCGTCAAGCTGACCAAGACGGGGAAGAGCAAGCTCCGCGGCAAGGCCAAGGCGACGGTCAAGGTCACCGCCGACATTCCCTTCGGCTCGCCCGCCACGGCGAAGGCGAAGCTCAAGTAGCGCGAGCGACGGCCTTCCGAACTCGTTCGGCGACGTCTCCCATCTCATCCTCGGACTCGTACTTGGTCCGTGGCCAGAAGAATCCGCGCAGCCCGTCCTTCGGCTTGCGCGGGACGACGTGAACGTGGAGGTGCGGGACGCTTTGGCTGACGATGTTGTTGAGCGCCACGAAGGACCCGGGCTTCTTCATGGCCTTGGGGATCGCGACGGAGAGCAGCCTGGCGCTCTCGAAGAGAGCGCCGATCAGCTCGTCGGGCAGGTCGGCGAGAGTCTCGTAGTGGTCGCGCGGCACGAGCAGGGAGTGGCCGGGGAAGAGCGGCCGGTTGTCGAGGAACGCGAGCGTGCGCTCGTCCTCGAAGACCACGTGAGACGGCTCATCGCCCGCGATGATCTGGCAGAAGCGGCAGTTGGGGTCCGCGGCCACTGGCGGGGCAGCTTATGCGGGGCGGCTGGTTCCTGGAAACCGTCCGCCCGGAGGCAGTAAGGTCGGGATCGATGGCGCGCAAGGCGGTAGGGAAACTGCTCATCGCGGCCGTGCTGGCGGGTCTCGCCCTCCTCGGCCCGGGCGTGGCGGACGCCGGCGTGGCCGTGAAGACCGGCCTCTACAAGGGCAAGACAACCCAGCAGGCCGTCACGGACTCGTTCCGGAAGATCCAGTTCAAGGTGAAGAAGGGGAAGGTCACCCTGACCACCGAGCCGAGCGTGGCGAGGGAGTTCTGCGTCTCGAGCCCGGTCTTCACCCTGGGGGGCGCGACGGCGACCAAAAAGCTCGGCCGCAACCGGACCTTCACCTTCACCCACACCTTCCTGGGCAACAAGTTCGACAAGATCTACGGGAAGTTCGTGAGCCCGACCGAGGTGCAGGGCTTCGCGGTCTACCACTTCGCCGCCCAGGACCTGTGCTCCGGTGGCAAGGCGCGGGTCAACTTCACCGCGAAGCACAAGTAGGCGCGGGACCCTAGGCGACGATCGTGAGCCCGCCGGGCTCGACCGAGAAGTCGAGCTCGGTGTGCTCGCCGATGTAGTCCCCGTCGACCTGGACCGGGAAGGGGCGGGGGAGACCGTCCTCGTCCTCGGAGATGGAGCGCACCGACGCGGTGGTGACGTCGTCGAACTCGTCGATCTGGCGGTGCTTGACGACGTGAAGCCGCTTGCCGAGAACGCGAGCCGCGATCGGGAGCATGTCGCGCTGCTTGGCGCGCCGCAGCAGCGCCATCGAGATCGTGCCGTCATCCATCCCGATGTCCTCGCAGATCCGGATCGGGATGTTGGCGAAGTACGTGAAGGGGTCGGAGTTCTGCGCGATGGCGGTCACGCCCTCGAGCGTCTCGCCGTCAACCTGCAGCTCGAACCGAACCGGATCGCGCAGGTACTGCCGGTAGAAGCCCGAGATGGCCGCCCAGGTGTAGTACCACTGCCTGGCGCGGGCTTTGAGGCGTGGATGGGCGTCGACGCGCTTGACGACCGTCGCGTCGAGGCCGACCCCGCACGCGAAGACGAAGCGCCGGCCGTTGCAGCGCCCGAGATCGATCTTCCGTGGGCGGAAGTCATCGGCCAGCCCGATCAGGTGCTCGGTCGCGTCGACCACGTCGTTCGGTATCCCGAGCGTGCGGCAGACGACGTTGGTCGAGCCGCCCGGGAGCACCGAGACAGGGACGTCGGTGCCGGCCAGGCCGTTGGCCACCTCGTTCAGCGTCCCGTCGCCGCCGAAGGCGACCACGATGTCGTAGCCGCCGGTGCGCGCCTCGCGTCCGATCTCGATCGCGTGCTCGGCCGCCTCGGTGTCGACGGCCTCGACCTCGTAGCGGGCCTGGAGCGCGTAGACCACCAGGTTCTTGAGCCGGTCGGAGACCGTCGTCGCGTAGGGATTGACGATGATCAGCATCCGCTTCTTGGCCGCGTCCGGCTCGAGGGGCATCGCCTGAGCGGCGGGCTGCGGCTGTCTCTGGGCAGGGGCGATCGTCGGCACGCTTTTCTCCTAACCCCTGTTCGCCGCCGGGTTACCAGGAGCCTTCGGGACCAGGTCACCGAGCTCGTCGGCGGGGGTGTCCGAGGTCGCCTCGTAGCGCACGACCTCGCCGTCCTCGACCTCCCGGACGTACCCGGCATTGACCAGCAGGTCGACGTGGCCGATCACCTCCGACAGCGTGAGGAACGCCTGCGTCACCGCGACGTCTCCCCAGAGGGCCTGTGCGAGCTCGTGTCCGGTGCGCGGCTGCTCGGCGATCAGGCGGTAGAGCTTCTCCGCTCGGCGCTGATGCAGCGCGAAGCGCTCGTCGATCAGCCCGACGTGGTCGGTGATCGGCTCACCGTGGCCGGAGAGGACGATCTCGGCCGGCAGCTCGCGGGTCCGCTTCAGCGACTCGAGATAGACGACCAGCGCCTGTGTGCGCTCGCCCGATCCGTCGAGCGGTCGCGAGATCAGCGGGTTCGAGGAGATGTGCCTGATCAGGTGATCCGCCGCGATCAGGATCCGCCGGTCCGAATCCCAGAAGAGCGTGTCGGAGGGGCTGTGGCCGGGACGGTGCTGCACCTCGAGACGGCGGTCGCGAAACTCGACCAGCTCGCCGTCGCGAAGCGGTCGCGTGACCTTCGCCTTCGAGCCCCAGGCCCTGAAGCTGCCGGTCACCTGGCGGAGGGCAGTGACCACCTCCTCGGAGATGCCGTGGCGGAGCATCAGCGCCGCGGCCTCCTCATCGTCGCGCTCTGCGTCCGCTCCGAAGTTCTCCACGAAGGGCGCGAGCAGGTCGAGCGCCGCCACCTCCGCGCCCGACCGCTTGGCGACGATGTCCACCAGCCCGAGGTGGTCGATGTGCTGGTGAGTGATGATCACCAGCTCGATGTCCTCGATCCGGTGGCCAAGGGCATCGAGCTGGCGCTCGAGCTCGTCCAGGGCCTTCCCGGAGTTCGGGCCGGAGTCGATCAGGGTGAGCGGCTCGTCCTCCAGCAGGTAGGTGTTGACCCGCCCGACCTGGAAGGGCGTCGGGATCCGCAGCACCCTGATCCCGGCGTCCGAGATCCGCTCCCAGACCTCCGGGGCAGTCTCCTCAGTCACGACCGAATCAGGCCGAGGACCTCGTCGCGCTTTGCCTCCATGTCCTCCGGAGAGACGAGCGACTCGAGGTTGAGACGAAGCAGCGGCTCGGTGTTGGACGGCCGCACGTTGAAGTGCCAGTCCGGATAGTCGATCGAGACGCCGTCGAGATGGGTGATCTCCGCGTCGGAGTACCGCTCGGCGATCTCCTGCATCTTCGCCTGCTGGTCCGCGACCTCCGAGTTGATCTCACCGGAGATGAAGTACTTGGAGCGGAACTCGGACATCAGATCCGAGAGTGAGCGACCCTCGCGCGAGACCAGCTCGAGCATCAGCAGCGCGGGCATGGTCCCGGAGTCCGCGCAGTAGAAGTGGCGGAAGTAGTAGTGGCCGGAGACCTCTCCGCCGAACACCGCGCCGGTCTCTCGCATCCGGATCTTGAAGAAGGCGTGTCCCACGCGGCTGAGATCGGACTTCCCGCCCGCCGCGGCGACGGTGTCGGGGACGGCGCGGCTCGACCGCGGGTCGTAGAGGATCGTCCCGCCGGGCTCCTTGGCGAGCGTCGCGCGGGCCAGCAGTGCGCAGACGAAGTCGCCGTCGCAGAAGCTGCCGGTGTCGTCGATGAAGAAGCAGCGATCCGCATCGCCGTCCCAGGCGATGGCCAGGTCGACCCCCTGTTTCTTCACCTGCTCGACCAGCATGCGCCGGTTCTCCTCGAGGAAGGGGTTGGGCCCGGCTTCCGGGAAGTCGCCGTTCGGCTCCCAGCGGCTGGTGGTGACGTCGAGATCGAGCCGGTCGAGCAACGGCCCGACCATGGGACCGGCCATGCCGTCGCTGCCGTCGGCCAGGATCCGGAGCGGCCCGATCGCGTCGGTGTCGATCGCCGCGAGCATGTGCTCGTGGAAGTCGGGATAGATGTCGATCTGCTCGACGCTGCCGCCACCCGGAGGGTCTGGGAGACCGTTCTCGATCTCGGACCGGACCTCCTGGATCCCCGCGTCGCCTGAGAGCGCCAGCGCGCCCTCCCGCAGGAGCTTCACCCCGGTGTACTTCTTGGGGTTGTGGGAGGCGGTCACCATCGCGCCGCCGTCGAGCTCGCGCGAGCCGACCAGGTAGTAGCTCATCTCGGTCGCGATCTGACCGGCCTCCAGAACCGAGACGCCCTCCTCGATCAACCCGGCCCGCACGCCGTCGGCCATCCCTGGCGAGTTCAGCCGCATGTCGTGACCCAGCCCCACCCGCAGATCGGATGTCTCCTTGCCGCGGATCTCGGCCAGGACCCGCGCGAACGCGCGCCCGATCAGGTGCGCGGTCTCCTCGTCGAGCTCCTCGCCGTAGACGCCTCGGATGTCGTAGGCCTTGAAGATGCCGGGCGGTGGGGCCGTGATCGCCATGGTCAGTCCCAGGCTCCCTTCAGCGTCGTGTAGCTGTCCTCGAGCGTCTGGTTCATCACCCGCGTGTCGCCGAGGACCGGCATGAAGTTCGTGTCGCCGCCCCAGCGAGGGACGACGTGCATGTGGATGTGGTGCTCGACTCCGGCGCCCGCGACTCGGCCCTGATTGAACCCGACGTTGTATCCGTGCGGCGCGTAGCTCGCCTCCAGGGCGGCCATTCCTCGCTGGGCCAAGGACATGATCTCCGCCATCGTCTCCTCGTCGAGCCCCTGCAGCTGGGCCACGTGCTCGTAGGGGGCCACCATCAGGTGTCCGTTCGTATACGGGTACTTGTTGAGGATCACGAAGCAGCGCTCCCCGCGGCGGACGATCAGGTTCGCCTCGTCATCCCCGGCGTCGAGCGCCGCGCAGAAGATGCACTCCGATTCCTTGTCCTTGGAGGCGTCCTTCACGTACTCAAGCCGCCACGGAGCCCAGATCCGCTGACTGGCCACAGGCCGCATCGTACGGACCGGGCGCTAGCCGGCGTCGAGCGTGGGCCGGGTGAGCTCCCGCAGCTGCGGTTCGAGCCGCTCGGCTAGGTCCCTGCCCTCGCCGGAGTCGCTGAGAAGGTGGGCAAAGAGGTCGCGCACCGCCTGGAGCAGGGCGGCACGAGTTGGGGCCGTCGGGACGCTTCGCTCGCCGTCCTCGATCAGCTCGGCCGCCCAGCGGAGGTACTGCTCGGCGTGCTCGAGGTCCTCTCGCTCCAGATAGATCCGGGTTCGCAGCAGGTAGAGGACACAGAGCCCGAATCGCTGGCGCGGTGTCTCGGCGAGCCTGCTCATCGGCTCGCGCACTCTGTCCTCCCTGATCTCTCCGAAGATCAACCGGAACCGCGGGCTGGTCGGCCCGAATCGGGCCGCGGGGGTGAAGGAGAGATCGACCTGGAGATTCCCTGGGAGGAGGAACACGCGGTAGATCGTCGGACCGGTCCAGACGTCGAAGAGCATCGGCGCGTCGAACTCGGAATCGAGGGCGCGCGTCCAGTCCGCGAGTACATCGTCGAGGGACGCCTGGTCGGAGACCCCGAAGGTGAGATCGAGGTCGGACCAGCGATCCTCCGTCCCGGCCGCCTCCGACCCGACCGCGGCAGCTGCCATCAGGCGTTCGTCAAGCTCCGCCCGCTCGATCAGGGCTCCTCGCACACGGTCGCGCTCCTCGACGGTGAACATGGAGCGGCCTGGTGACCGCTAGAGCCAGCCGCGCTTACGGAAGAAGACCACCAGCCCGACGAGCAGGACGAACATGACGCCGGCGACCTCGTAGAAGGCGGCGGTGCTCCCCTCGCCCGGAACCCTGACGTTCATCCCCCAGATGCTGGCGAGCAGCGTGAGCGGCAGGACGATGACGCTGATCGAGGTGAGCACGCGCAGGATGTCGTTGACGCGGTGCGAGAGCACGGACTCGTTCGTGTCCTCGAGCGCCTCGACGACCTCCTTGTAGTTCTCGAGCATGTCCCAGATCCGCTCGTGCGCGTCGACGATGTCGTCGAAGTAGATCTCG
>JBKPTM010000102.1:0-6835 GCA_046765935.1 Actinomycetota bacterium
GCCGGGTGCGAGTAGAACCAGAAGATGTGCTGGTAGCTGATCACGTCGCCGCCGAAGGCCGCCTGGAAGAAGTTGGTGTGCAGGATCCGGTCGAAGAGGACCATGAACTGCACGCCCGCGATGAACGGCGTCGCGGCGACCACCAGCAGCGAGGTCGAGAGGTTCGCCCAGACCAGCAGCGGCAGGCGCCAGAAGTTCATCCCTGGCGCCCGCATGGTCACGATGGTTACCAGGAAATTGAGCGCCGTCGCGATCGATGACGCGCCCGCGAACTGCACCCCCAGATTGAAGAAGGACTGGCCGAGCGGGGCGCCCGTGGAGAGCGGCGCGTATCCGGTCCAGCCGGCGTCGAAGGCGCCGCCCGGGACGAAGTAGCTCGCCAGGAAGAGGATGCCGGCGATCGGCAGCATCCAGAAGGAGAGGGCGTTCAGGCGCGGGAATGCCATGTCCGGCGCGCCGATCATCAGCGGCAGGACGTAGTTCGCGATCCCGGCGAAGACCGGGATGACGAAGACGAAGATCATCAGCGCCGCGTGCGTCGAGAAGAGCCCGTTGAAGACGCCCGGGTCGACGATCTGCGTGCCGGGCTGGGCGAGCTCGGCCCGCATGACCATCGCCATCGCGCCGCCGATCAGGAAGAAGACGAAGGTCGTGCAGATGTACTGGATCCCGATGACCTTGTGGTCTGTGTTGACCTTGAAGTAGTCCCGCCAGCTGTACGCGCCGTGGTCGTCGTGCTCGCGCTCCTTCGGGAAGGTCGGGGCCCCGATCGCCCAGCGGAGCCAGTAGTCCGCGGTGCCGATGCCGATCAGGAAGCCGAGGGACATCGTGATCGCGGGGACGATCACCTGCGGGTAGCCGGTCTGCTCGGTCTGGAACGCGGGCAGCCCCGAGACCTTGCGGAGCGCCACCACCAGGCCGAGGCCGAACGCCCCGGCGAGGATCGTGTAGGTCAGGGCTCGCCACCAGCCCGGCCGCTTCAAGAGAGCCGCAGTCACTCCCGCCATCCTTCCATCGCCTGAATTATCCCAATCGTGCCTAAGTTCACTGCCTGACCACCTTGGGTGTCGTCTCCCCTGGCTTCGGCTCTGTCGCCGGGATCGGCGCCTGAGTCTTCGCCCAGGTGTCGAATGCAGTCTGGTTGTCCTCGACCTTCACCGGCGCCCGCATCGTGGCGTGGCCGAAGCCGCAGAGCTCGGTGCAGACCAGCGTGTAGGCCCCGGTCTTGTCCGGGGTGATGTAGGCGCGGGTCGTGATGCCCGGGACCACGTCCTTCTTGATCCGCCACTCCGGCACCCAGAACGAGTGGATCACGTCGAGCGAGTGCATCCGGAACTCGACCTGACGGCCGTCAGGCACGTGCAGCTCCCGCGAGGTCACCCCCTGCTCGGGGTAGTTGAAATGCCACTCGTACTGCTGGGCATAGACGTCCACCACCATCCGGTCGGGATCGTGGGCCTCGATGTCCGAGAGCGTGACCCACGAGTAGATCGCCCCGAAGAGGACGATCACGGTGGGGATCACGGTCCAGGCGATCTCGAGCCTGGTGTTGCCGTGGATCGGGGCGCCGTCGCCCTCGTCGCCCGGCTGCACCCGCCAGCGCCACACCGAGTAGACGAGCATCACCATGACGATCGAGAAGACGAACGACGAGAGCACGATCATCACGTCGAGCAGGTCGTCGATCTTGGGCGCCGCGGTCGACGCCTCCTCGCCGTTCCAGTTCGGGATCAGCATGATCACCGAGGTGACGACGGTGAGGACGATCACCGCAGCGATCAGCTTGGGAATCGGGACGTCCCGCATCGGGCGGCATTCTATTCAGGCAACCTGAAGGCGCCTCCCCAGGGATTGTGCCTCAGGACACGACCGGCGGGAGGTCGTCGAGCTCGCCTCGGGAGGCGGCGATCACGGTCCGGGCCACTCCCTCCCAGCTCCAGAGCTCGTCGACCCGTTTCGCCAATGCGAGGCCGGCTTCCCTGCGGCGGGGCGGCTCGAGCGCCAGCCAGCCGCCGATCCGATCGGCCAGCTCCGTGATCGCGTTGGGGCCGATCGGGAAGCTGAGCAGCGTGACGAGATCCGGCTGGAGCACCTCGGCCAGCAGCTCGGACACCTCGCGCATCCCGGAGTGGTCGGCCGAGACGGGCGGCACTCCGCAGGCCGCTGACTCGGCCGGGACCATGCCGAAGGCCTCCGGCCAGGTGCTGGTCATGGCGAAGGTGTCGGCGGCGGGCATTACGTCGGCGACCTCCTCGTGGGCGAGCCGGCCGCCGATCAGGACGGACCCGGCGGCCTCGCGCGCCGCCTCCATGTAGCCCTCGGGCGGGTCCCGGAGGAAGCCTGTGAGGATCGGGAGGGGTTGATCCGGCGGCGGTTTTTGTTGCCGCCGTTCATGCTGGTGCTCGTAGCCCCGCCCCCGCGCCGCGACTGCGAGAGCGGCATCGATGTCCCCCTCGTCAAGGGCATCGACCAGATCGCGCAGGCCGGACTCATAGGCCCCGAAGCCGGCGAAGAGGAGCCGCGGTGAACCTGCCCCTCCTTCCATCGCCCGCCGGTGCACGAGCGGCCAGGCAGCTGCCAGCAGGTCGACGCCCTTGCTGACCAGGAACTTGCCGACGAAGAGGACGCGGAGGTCGCCCTGGGCCCAGGAGCGGAGCGAAACGGCGATCGCGGGGCCGTCACGGCCGAACGAGTCCCGGGCCTCGCCCCCGCCCGGAGTCTCGGCGTCGAGTCGCTTGGCGAGCTGCTCGAGATTCTCCAGAGCCTCCGCCGGCTCGCGCGGGCGGAAGCGGTGCACGTCGACGCCGGGCGGGCCGAGGCGGGTGCGCTCCGCGAGCGTCGGGTCCGGGACCGTCTCGTAGAGCACCTGGGCGGTGTGGGAGGAGCCGGCGAGGATGCCCGCGGCCGCGTCGGTGCCCTCCAGCGCATAGGGGACGAAGCGCTCGGGGTGCGGCCTCACCGTGTACGAAAGGTCCGACCCGTGGACCTTGATCGCGTAGCGAAGCCCGGCGCGGGCGAGGATGACCGGGCCCATGATCAGGTGGTTCGCGAGTGCGGCGTCCGGCTCGCCGTACTGCTCAACGACCTGCCGGACGGCGTCGACGTTCGCATCCAGGTAGCGGTCGAGCTCCTCGTCGGTGAGCTCGGGGAAGGTCTTGACCTCGAAGCCCTCGTAGCGATCAGCGACGAAGACGGGCAGGAGACCCCCGATGTTCGGGACGTGGACCGTGATGTTCTCGTTGTCCCGGACCCAGTCGAGCTCGTCGGCGCGCCGGTCCTGGCAGAGCAAATGGACCTCGTGGCCCTGGCCGGCGAGCGCCTGCGCGAGGCTGGCGTTGTAGACGTTCGAGCCGGTGCCGTGCAGCAGGTAGCCGTGGAAGATCAGAACTCGCATCGGCGCAACGGTATTGCTGGAGTGGGTCGTTGTTATCGTGCCCGCCGATGCAGAACCCTGAGCAGACGTACAGGCTTCGCGCACCCGCATCCGGCCGGGAGGCATTGGCCAAGGCGGTGCCGGAGCGGGTTTACGTCGACCAGGAGACCGGCGAGGAGATGAGGGTCGTCGCCGCTACCCTGCCGCTCGCCCCCTCCGAGTCCGCGCTGGTCCGCGCCCCGGAGAATCTGCGCGCCTGCAGGCGTTGCAACCAGCTGATCGGGCTCGACGTCAGCGACTGCCCGTACTGCGGGCTTCGCCAGCCGGCGCTCGACGGCTCCTCGTGAGACGAGCGCTCGCGCTCGCCTCCATCGCGGCCGTGCTCGCCGTCGCCGGCTGTGGCAGCGACGATTCAGGCGAGACGTCCGCCCCGACGGTCTCCATCCCGCCGGTCACCTCGCCGATCCCCTCGACCATCACCGCGCCGGCGACCACGAGCACACCGACGGGAACGACCGGGCCCGGGAACGGGAATGGGAACGGGAACGGCGGCGTCGGCCCATCCAGCAACGCCAACCCGAACAAGCCGGACTCGGAGACGAACGACATCCCGCCCCCAGCCGGGAGCCCCCAGGACGCCTTTGAGAAGCAGTGTCAGCAGAACCCGCAGGCCTGCGGGTAGTCAGCGGCACCGGCCTCGCTCAGTAGCCTGGGGTGGCCGTGTCACCGCGCATGGAGAGCGAACCCGGTACCGAGTTGGAGGAGGTCTGGGCTTACCTCACGCCGGCTGAGGCCGCTGAACTGCTCGTCGCCCTCGAGGACCGCGCAAACGACCCCACCCCTGATCCCGATTGGCACACGCACCTGAGGGATTCCACGGGTCGCGAGCTGACGATCGCGATCGATGGCGCGTCTGCGTCGCGGCATTCGCACAACCCGTAAGCGCCGCGCTTGGCTGAAAGCCGGGCTACTTCTTCTTCTTCGGCGGCGGCTTCTGGTTCGGGTCCGCGACGACGGTCGCCGAGTAGAGCAGGCGGGCGGTGTTGTAGGTGCAGGCGTAGGCGCGCTGCGAGCCGAGGGCGTCCTGCGGCGTGCCGGCCAGGATGTCCTCGGTGTTGTTGCACTTGCCGCGCTTGCGGCTCGCCTGCCACTTGGTGTTCGCGGCCTGATTGATCGCGAAGGCGGGGGCCCAGGTCGGCACCGTCAGGGCCACGATGTTGTTCGGCTTCACCCGGAGGGGCGTGTCGAGCGTGAAGGTCGTGGTCTGTCCCAGGTATCCCGAGAGGTCCTCGACCGGCGACTGCGACTTGAGCTTGTAGATCTGGTGTCCGGCCCTGATCTGCTTCATGATCGGCTTCAGCACCGAGATGCGGGCCTTCGGGGTGCCGCCGAAGGTCTTGACGAAGAAGTCGTAGTCGCTCTGGTTGTTGTTCTGCGGGTTCGGCTTGGTGCTGGGGGCCCCGGTCTTGATCGACCAGGCGACGATCCGGCCGCGGAACGGAACGACGAACGGGTTCCGGGACCCGGCGATCGAGCTCTGGAAGCCGGTCGTCTTTCCCACGGCCTGACAAGTGGTCGGGCAGGAGGGAGTCGCCGGGGTCGCGGCGCCGAGCACCACCACGCGCGCCGCGCCCGAGGCCTGGCCGGTCACGAGAACGGCCGCGAGTACGGCCGCGAAGACGGCGACCGCCACTGCGACGGCGAGCCTGTGGAGGCGCGCGGAGACGTGAGCTTCGTGGCTCATGAGCTTCATTGAACACGTCATTTCCAGGAGGGTTGCGGGGGTCCTTGCAAGCGGGGGCGGGCTGGCGGCCGGTTTGCCCCGCTAGGGTGCGGGCTCATGGAAGCGGGGACCCCCTTCCAGCGCTACCTCGATTCGGCCCTGGAGAGCTTCGGAATCGAGGCCGACGAGACCGAGCGCGCGGTCATGGCGGGCGTCTGGTCCATCTGGGAGCCGGGCATGAACCTCCTTCGCGACGCCGATCTCGACGACGTCCGCCAGGAGCCCCATCCGGACCTCTCCTCACCGCCACCGCAATGAGCGCGCTCGACCTCCCTCTGCGCGAGCAGGCCGCCGGGATCGCATCGGGTGAGATCGACGCCGGCGAGTTGCTCGATGCCTGCCTCGCCCGGATCGAGGAGCGCAACCCTGAGCTGAACGCGATCGTCGAGACCTTCCCGGAGGAGTCGCGAAAGATGCTGGAGGAGGCTCCCGACGGTCCGCTCCGCGGCGTGCCCGTCGTGATCAAGGACGAGTGGGCGCTGCCCTGGCGCGCGGAGAGGGTCGGCGCGGCGGCCGTCCCCGGCGTCACCACCCACCCCGGCGAGTCCGGCCCCTACCGCGCGCTTCGCGACGCGGGCGCGGTTATCGCGGCGGTCGGCAACATGCACGAGCTCGGATCGAGCAGCACCGGCAACACCTCGGTCTATGGCGCTGCCCACAACCCCTGGGATCTCGAGCGCTGCCCAGGCGGCTCCTCGAGCGGGCCAGGGGCTGCGGTCGCGGGCGGGCTCGTCTCTGGCGCGATCGGCGCGGACGGGCTCGGCTCGATCCGCTACCCGGCGGCCTACTGTGGCCTCACCGGGCTGAAACCGACCTTCGGCCGCTCCGCGATGGAGGACCACCACATCCCGAACACCGAGACCATCGTGTCCGGCCCGCTCTGCCGCGACGCAGCGGACTGCCGGCTGCTCGCCTCGGCGATGTTCCGCGGGGAGCTCGCCGGCGGCGAGAGCCGTGGACTCCGGATCGGCGTGATCCGCGATCCCTTCTGGAGCGACTCCGCCCCCGGCGTTCGCGAGGCGTGCGAGTCCGCGCTCGAGGCACTGCGTGCCGAGGTTGGCGGCGAGGTCACTGAGGTCGAGATCCCCGATCAGGACCTGATCCTTCCCGCGGCCGTACTCGTCGCCCAGGCCGAGGAGGCCGCGCACCTCACGCCGGCGAACCTCAACGCGCTGCCTGACGAGCTCGGGCTGATCAACCGCGGCGTCCTCAAGCTGCGGGGTCTGATCCCTGGCAGCCTCACCGCCCGCGCCTTCCTCGCGCGAGCCCAGGCGCGCCGCAACCTCGGCGAGCTCTTCGAACGCATCGACCTCCTCGCCTGGCCGACGGTGCCAGCCGTGGCGCCACCGCTCGCCGAACCGACGATCGAGCTGCCCTCCGGCACGGCCTCGGCCGACGCCGGAAACGCCCGGCAGGGAGTGATCGCGAACCTCACCGGCGTGCCGGGAGTGAGCGTCCCGGTCGGCCTCGACGGCGGCCTGCCGGTCGGGCTGCAGCTGCTCGCGGCCTGGGGACGGGACGAGCTGCTGCTCGACGCGGCCGAGGCCCTCGAGCGCGCCACGGACCGTGAGTTCGTGGAGTTGCGCCCGGCCGCCGTGGCCTGATTGCAATCCTGAGTCGATGAGCCGGCGGGGATGGATCGCGTTCGCGGCGCTCTCGGTGATCTGGGGCGTCGCCTT
>JBKPTM010000103.1:0-5061 GCA_046765935.1 Actinomycetota bacterium
GGTACTGGTGCACCGCGATGTAACAGGTGTCCCGATCGTGGGCGGGGCTGAGCATCGAGTCGTCGCCGGCGACGAACCGCACCTCGATCGGGAAGCCGACCGCGGGATCCGCCCGCTCGGCCGCCTCCAGAACACGCGGGATCGCCTCGGCGGCGTGACGGCGCGGGATCGCGTACTCCATCTCGGTGAAACGGACCATCCGCCTGCTGGCGAAGACGCGGTAGCTGCGGTCCAGCTTCACGTTCTTCGCGAGCTGCGAGGAGACGAAGCGCGAGAGCCTCGGGATCTGGGACGGCAGCCGGCGGCCGGCTCGCGCGACCCCGCCCATCACCCAGTTCTCGAGGACCACCTCCTGGCCGAACTCGACGGCGGGGTGCCGCGGATCGGGTGGCTCGTCGGTGCGCTCGCTCTGCCGCAGCAGCGCCACCTCGGTATGCGGGAAGACGTAGAACTCGAAATGGTCCGAGCCGTCCGCCAGATCCTGGAGCCGGTCGAGCGTCTCGCTCAAGGGCAGCGGCGAGTCGGTCCGGCGGATCGAGAACGCGGGCACCGTCCGCAGGGTCACCGTCGCGATCACGCCGAGGGCACCCAGCCCGATCCGCACCGCCGGCAGCAATTCGGGCTCGGAGCTCGAGGAGACCTCGAGCAGGGTCCCGTCGGACAGCACCAGCTCCATCGCCACGATCTGGGAGGAGAGGTTGCGAAAGCGGGACCCCGTGCCGTGAGTGCCGGTCGCGACCGCGCCGGAGATCGTCTGCTTGTCGATGTCGCCCAGGTTCTCCAGAGCCATCCCGTGCCCCCAGATCAGCTCGCTGAGCTCGCGCAGCCCGATGCCCGCCTCGACCTTGACCAGACCCGCGTCGCGCTGCACTTCCAGGACGCGGGAGAGCCCTCCCATCTCGATCAGGACGCCGCCCGTGCAGGCTGCGTCGCTGAACGAGTGACCGGAGCCGACGGCGCGGACGGTCAGGCCCGCCTCGCCCGCCCGCTTCACGGTCTCGACCAGGTCGCCGCGATCGCGGGGGCGCTCGATCCGCGTGGGAACACAGCGCTGATCGCCCGTCCAGTTGCGCCACTCAGCCATGTCTGCAGCCTAGGTAACCGCCATCGTGGGACGATGCGCACCGTGGGGAGAGTGCCTCCGTACGACCCGCTGAGGCCGA
This sequence comes from Actinomycetota bacterium, assembly GCA_046765935.1. Classification (GTDB taxonomy): domain Bacteria; phylum Actinomycetota; class Thermoleophilia; order Solirubrobacterales; family 70-9; genus DASUPK01. The sequence continues at coordinate 1,164 of JBKPTM010000103.1, forward strand.
AGGGCCTCTGGCTGAACACCCTCTCCTGGGCTGCCCGCCAGCGGCCGGTGACCTGGTTCTTGGTCAACGTCGGCAACAAGATCGATCCGTACCTGATGCGCGCGACCGGCGGCCGCGTGAAGAGCACGATCAACGCCCCCACTGTCCTGCTCACCCACACCGGTGCAAAGACGGGCGTGCGGCGCACCACGCCGCTGGGCTACTTCACCGACGGCGACGACGTGATCCTGATCGCCTCCCGCGGCGGCAGCACGCATCACCCGGCCTGGTACCACAACGTGCGCGCCAATCCCGAGGTCGAGCTCTGGTCCAAGGGCACCGGCGGGCGCTATCTGGCGAAGGAGGTGAATGGCGAGGAGCGAGGGCGGCTCTGGGATCTCGCCACGCGCTTCTACCCGGGCTTCGCGCGCTACCAGGAGAGGGCGGGTGGTCGACGGATCCCGGTGATCGTCTGCACCCCGCAGGACTCGTGACCGCGTTCTAGCCTTGATCCACCCTGGAGGGGTGGCAGAGTCTGGTTGATTGCGGCAGCCTTGAAAGCTGTTGACCGGGTCCTCCCGGTCCGGGGGTTCGAATCCCTCCCCCTCCGCTTAACCCGCTAGCGAAGCTTGACGCCCGTCAGGTCGATCTTGCCGATCAGATCGCCGGTCGCGAAGTCGTTGGCCGGATCGGTCGATCCGTTCGGGAAGACCTGGTTCAGAGTGCCGGCGGCGAGGTCGGCGAGGTTCACCGTCGCGCCCATCACGTTGAGCGTCTTGGTGGCCGTGTCGACCGAGCGGGTGCCGGTCGAGAAGTCGATCGTGGCGAGAGGCGCACGCGGCAGCGTCGTTCCGTCGGGCAGCGTCGGGATCGAACGCATGGAGTTGATGTCGAAGGCGACGCTGAGGTCGATGCTGCGCAGCTGACTCCCGACCGGCGGTCCCTGGGAGCAACCCGAGGGATTGAAGGGGCTGTTGTTCTTGGTCAGCGTCTGGCCACCGCCGGTGATCACCTCGCCCGCGCTGAAGTCGGGCGCGGCCGACCCGCCGGTCACCGGGAAGTGGTAGTCCGCGCCGCCCACGCCGCTCGTAGTCGCCGGATCGATCGGCGCGACGCCGGGTGGGCTCCCGCTGGGGAGCGGATCGATGCAGTGCTGGGTCAGCTTGGAGACGAACGGGCCCGGCGGAACCGCCTGCGTGTGGAGGACGAGCTCGCCGGTTCCCGGGACCACCTCGACCGACCGGGGCTCCGTCGTGATCGAGACGATGGTGCCGAGGGCCTGCCCTGCCTTGACCCCGCCTCGCGCCGACTTCTTCGCGCCCTTCTTACCCTTCCTCGCCGAGAACGCCCTGTTGAGCGCCTTCGCGCCCCTGCCGGCGATCGTGGCGCGAACGTTGGAGATGGTCGCGCCCCAGCCGGTCCGCGCGACGGTGCCTCCGGAGAGGGTGGCGAAGTTTCCGACGAAGTCCTTGTTGACCTTGGCGGTGATGCTTCCCCTGCCGCCGTTCGCACCCAGGTTGAGCGTCGTGATCTTCACCGCCACCTTGCCCTTGCCGCGCTTCGCCTTGAAGCCGCCGCTCACCTGCACGGTCCCGGAGCCGTCGACCGGGTCGACCGCGCCGCCGGTGATCGGCAGGTTGAGGCTCTTCGGCTTGAGCTTCATGCCGCGCGAGTTCTGCAGCTGAATCACGACCGATCCGCCCTTGAGCTCGTCCTGACCGGCCAGGGCGGTGCCCGAGAGGGCAAGCAAGCAGGCGAGCGCCACGCAGGCAGCGACCGTGCCGCGACGGCGAAATTGCAGGCGCCTCTCCGTAGTTCCCCGCATCCAGTCCAGGGGAAATTACCCGAGCCGCAGGAGGTTTGCGCCAGTCAGCTACCGGCCCGCTCAAAGGAGTCGAGAGGGCTGCCGATGAATGTGTATTCCGTAGGCCAAACCGCCTCCGATTTTGCCTCTCGCCTCGCCAAAAACCCATTTCGTCATCCGCATCCTGGGCCTGATCCTCGCCGGCACGGTCCTCGCCGGCCTGTTGGTCGAGATCGCCCACAACACGGTGGGCTTCGGGTCGGGCCACAAGTTCCTCATTGAGGAGTGGATCTACGACTACGTGACGATGAGCGCCGCCCTCGCCACCCTCTGGCGCGCGGCGGTGCGGCGCGAGGAGAGGCTGGCGTGGGCGCTGATCGGCTTCGGCCTCTTCAGTTGGGCTCTCGCGGATCTCTACTGGGCCGTCCTCCTCGCCGACATGGCGGAGCCGCCCTTTCCCAACGGGTCGGACGCTTTCTACCTCGCGGGCTACCCCCTGATGCTCGCCGGCATCGTCGCCTACGTGCGTTCGCGGGTCGGCCGGATGAGCGCGATCGTCTGGACGGACGTGGCGATGGGAGCGCTCTGCGTCACCGCGATCGGCTCCAGCGTGCTGCTGGACTACGTCCTCGCCAACACGACCGGCACTCCTTTCCAGATCGCCGTGGCGGTGGCCTATCCGGCGCTCGACCTCGTCATCCTCGCGGTGGCGGCGGGAGCCGTGGCGCTGACCGGCTGGCGGCCGGGACGTGCGCTCGGTCTGGTCGCCCTCGGCGTCGTCTGCATGGCGGTCGGCGACGGTATCTACACCTACACGTCGCTCGCCGGCACGTATACGGAAGCTGCCTGGTACAACTGCCTCTGGCCGCTGGCGACGGTCCTGATTGCGGCCGGGGCGCTTCAGCCCTCTCCCGGACATCGCGAAACCGCGCCGGCAGAGGGCTGGCGCGCATTCGCATCGCCGACGATCTTTGCGCTCGCTGTGCTTGCACTGCTCATGCTCGAGCGCCAGGACATGGACGAGCCGGCGGTGGCCGCCCTGACCATCGCCACCCTCATCGCCGTCGTGGCACGGCTGGTCCTCACCTTCGCCGAAAACCGCAAGCTGGTGGTCAAGCTCGAAACCGACCCCCTCACTGGGCTCTTCAACCGCGGCAAGCTGATCTACGACCTCGATCGCCTGCTGAGCTCGGAGGAGCCCTCCCAGCACCTGCTCACGATCCTCGACCTCGACGGCTTCAAGGCCTACAACGATGCGTTCGGCCACCCTGCGGGCGACGCTCTACTCGTTCGCCTCGGCCATCAGCTCGCCGGCGCGGTCGGCGAGGGCGGCCGCGCCTACCGGATGGGCGGCGACGAGTTCGCAATGCTGATCCCCGGGAACGCCGAGGCGGCCGGCGAGGCGGTCGACGCCGCTGTCGCGGCCCTGAGCGCACACGGCGAAGGCTTCAGGGTGACCTGCTCATCCGGGTCCGCCGAGATCCCGGCCGAGGCCGACGACCGGGGCAACGCGCTGCAGCTGGCGGACCAGAGGATGTACGGCCAGAAGGACTCGCGACGACCCTCGGCCGGGGGCGAGGTGGAGGCCGTCCTGCTCCGTATCGTCAACCAGCGGGCCCCCGAGCTGGGCGACCACGCCAACGCGGTCAAGGGCCTCGCGGCAGCGGTGGGAGGGGACATGGGGCTGCCGCCGGGCGAGCTCACCGCCCTGAGCCGCGCCTCCGAGCTGCACGACGTGGGGAAGATCGCGATCCCCGACGCGATCCTCACCAAGCCCGGCCCACTCAACGACGAGGAGTGGGAGTTCATGCGCCAGCACACGATCCTGGGCGAGCGGATCGTCGCGGCCGCGCCGTCACTGGCGCCGGTCGCCAGGCTGATCAGGGCCTCCCACGAGCGCTGGGACGGAGCGGGCTACCCGGACGGGCTGGCCGGAGGGGAGATTCCCCTCGCCTCCCGGATCATCTTCGCCTGCGACGCCTACGACGCGATCACCGCCGAGCGGCCCTACTCGCCGGCGCGCGGCCCCGAGACGGCGCTCGAGGAGCTTCGCCGCGGCGCGGGCAGCCAGTTCGACCCTCAGGTCGTCGCATCGGTCGAGCGGGTGCTGAGATC
>JBKPTM010000104.1:0-4667 GCA_046765935.1 Actinomycetota bacterium
GCGGCCAAGCGAGCGTGCGCAAGTCAAAGGAGGCTTCAGAGATGCAATCCAGAGCCGCACGGCTCGGTCTGCTCGGCGCGGTGATCGTCGCGGCGGTGGTGCTGTTCATCGTCCTGCAGAACGACAACGGCAACGACAGCAGCAGCAACACCGCCAAGGGTGTCCAGGTGCTGAGCGTCGACGCCAGCGGGAACCCGGTCGGCGGCGTGAAGACCTTGACCTACAACAAGGGCGACCAGGTCCAGCTCGAGGTGAGGCTGGCCAGGCCCGAGGAGGAGATCCACGTCCACGGGTACGAAAAGGAGGCCCCGGCAAACAAGAGCCCGGTCCGCCTCTCGTTTACCGCGAACCTGGATGGGGTCTTCGAGATCGAGGTCCACCACCCTGACGGGACTGAGGCGGAGATCGCCGAGCTACACGTCAATCCCTGATGGGGCCGGGGAGCGGAGTACTCACGCTGAGGCAGCGCGTCGCCGTCCTCGCCGCCGTGGTGGCGGCGGGGTCGGCGATGCTCGCCTTCCCCGATATCGCCTCGGCGCACGCCCTGGTCGGCCGCAAGGACCTGCCGGTGCCGGCGTGGCTGTTCGCCTGGGGTGCGTCGCTCGTTCTCGTGATCTCGTTCGCGTTGCTGTCGGTCGCGTGGACCACGGCGCGGCTGCAGAGGGAGGGGTGGAGGCCGGTTCCGCGCTGGCTGTCTGCGACCGCGCTCAACCCCGTCGTCGAGATCCTCTGTGGAGCGATCGGCGTCGGGCTGCTCGTCGTCGTGCTCTACGCGGGATTCCGCGGGATCTCCGACCCGACCCAGAACTTCTCGATCGTCTTCGTCTTCTACACGTTCTGGCTGGGGCTGGTGCTGCTCAGTGTTCTGCTTGGCGACATCTTCAGGGCGTTCAATCCCTGGCGGGCCCTCGGCCGGATCGTCTCAGGCGGCTTCCGCCTGATCGCCGGGCAAACGGCGCCGGTCCCGCTCCGCTATCCGGACTGGCTTGGCCGCTGGCCGGCGGTGATCGGCGTGCTGCTGTTCGTCTGGCTCGAGCTGATCGCCGGCGGGGGCGCCTCGCCATCGCCTCACGACGTCGCGGTCGCGACGATCATCTACAGCGTCATCACCTTCGCCTGCATGGCGCTCTTGGGGGTTGAGGAGTGGGTGGAGCGCGGGGAGGCGTTCAACGCCTACTTCGGGATGTTCGCGCGTCTCGGCCCGCTGGAGGCGAGGGAGGGCGAGCTGGGGACGAGGAAGTTCCTCACGGGAGCGCCGCAGTGGGCCGCCGTCCCGGGCGCCGCGGCCCTCGTGCTCGCATCGATCGCAGTGACCAGCTTCGATGGCGCACAGGAGGGCGCGCTCTCGGGGGCGATCCGCTGGACGTTTGAGCGCTGCAGCGACATCGGCCTGAGCCTGCCCAACTCGTTCCGGGTGGCGAACTCGATCTGGCTGCTGATCGTCTTCGCCGGCGTGTATCTGCTCTATTGGCTGGGGGTCAAGGGGATGCACACCGTTCGCGGGTCGCCCCGGGTGAGGGAGCTCTCCCGCTCCTTCGCCCACACGCTGATCCCAATCGCGCTCGCCTATCTGGTGGCGCATTACTTCAGCGCCTTCCTCTACCAGGAGCAGGCTCAGTTCACCTACATCCTCTCCGACCCGCTCGGGCACGGCTCTGACCTGTTCGGGACGGCCGGCGGCGGGATCAACTACGGGATCGTCAGCTCGAACACCGTCTGGTATGTGCAGGTGGCCGCACTGGTGATCGGCCACGTCGTGGCGCTGACCCTCGCCCACGACCGGGCGCTCGGGGTCTACGACAGCGTCCGCAACGCCTCCCGCTCGCAGTACTTCATGCTCGCGGTGATGGTGGGCTTCACCTGCTTCGGGCTGTTCCTGCTCTCGCAGGCGAATGCGTGATCACCGCTGAGCGAGTCGGCTGATCGCCACGCCGAGGCGACGCGCCTCGAGGCGGCTGCTCTCCTCGTCGAGGACGACGGTGATGTTCTGCGCCCGAAAACAGAACAGTCCGGTCGCCGCCTGGCACGCCTTCAGCTGGTTCTCGGCGGCGCCCGTGTCGCCGAAGACATAGAGCGATCCACTCGCGCCGGGTTCGGCCTCGGAGCCGGGCGGTGGCTTCGGTTCGCCCCGCAGCGGCGGGAGCGTGACCGCGTAGAGCTCCTCGGCGTCGCCGCTGGAAGCGAGCGTCTGGCCCAGCACGATCGAGACGCCCTCGGCGTTGATCCGGTCGACGAACTCCGACGCAGTGAGGGTTGGCTCGCTACCGCAACCCGCTAGGAGCGCGGCAGCGAGCGCCACCAGAGCCAGCCGGCCTCTGAGGTCTCCCACGGCGCGGAGGCTGGCACACTCGGAGAATGATGAGCACGGTCCCACTCCTAGCCCACGTCGGACACTGGTACCTCTGGCTGCCCTACGTCATCCCCGTCCTGATCGTGCTCGCCGCGTCATACCGGAGCCTCAGGCGGCAACGCCGCGAGGATCGGGGGGAGCAGCCCCGGAACGCCAGCCGCTGACTCCGACGCGCGAGGGAGTGGTCGTCAGCGCGCGTGCGTGTGTTCGACCGGCGCTGGCGAAGGATCGTGGTGCGTGGGTGGCGATGATCCCTTGAGTGCGACGGTGGATCCCAGCGTGGCGGCGACGAAGATCCCCGCCGTGGCGGCCTTGACCCGCCGCTCGGTCAGCCAGCTCTGATGCTGGGCCTGGAGCCAGGATCTGGCTCCGCTGGCGCCCGCCATCGCGGCCATTGCGCATGCTGCACACATCGGACGAAAGATATCGCCGCCACCTAAACGGTTCGAGCCCCACAGTTCGCGCACTCGCCTCGCAGCGTGACCTCATGCCTGGAGACCTTGAAATCCGGCCGCTTGGTCAGCGCCAGGATGGCCTGCTCGAGCCGGTCATCCTCGAAGGCGACGACGCGACCGCAGTGCTCGCACACGAGGTGATGATGATGGTGGCCGCTTGGATCGACGCGCTCGAAGCCGGCCGCGTCGCCCCTCACATCTACACGCTCGATCAGTCCAAGCTCCTCCAGCTGCTCGAGTGCTCGGTAGACGGTCGCGCGTCCGACGCTGGGCAGGCGCTGGTCGATCTCAAGGGCAGTGAGGGCGCAGCCCTCCTCTCCGAGGAGCTCGACCACCTGCCGGCGTCCGCCGCCGCTGCGGAAGCCGGCGTCGGAGAGGGCGCGCAGCGCGCGCTCGGTCCAGGTCTGAGCGCCTTCGGTCAGCGGACGGCCTCCGGTGTCGGGCCGGGCGCCAGGGAGGGACGAGTGATGAGCGAGCGCGTCGCCGTCGCGGCGAGCGCCGCGAGATAGGCGGCGACGATGCAGCCGGCGATCGAGGCGCCCGCCGCGACCCCGGCGTAGTACGAGACGTACAGGCCCACCACCCCGGCGCAGACGCCGATCAGCGTGGCCGCCAGCATCATCGAGCTCACGCGGGGGGCGAAGAGCCGCGCCGTTGCGGCGGGGCCGACCAGCGCGGCCACGGCGAGCAGCGTGCCGAGGCCCTGGGCCGCGACCAGCACCGCGGCGGCCAATAGGACCAGCACCGCGGCATCGGCCAGCGTGGGAGAGGCACCGAGGGCGCCCGCGGTCGTGCGATCGAAGGCGACGGCGAGCAGCCGCCAATGGAGCACGATCAGGCTGATCACCACGATCGCCGCCAGGATCGCCGAGAGGATGAGGTCGGAGTTCGAGGGGGCGAGGATGTCGCCGAAGAGCAGGCTCTGGATTCCGGGCGGCGCGTCGGGCGAGAGCGCGAGCAGGGCGCCGAGGCCGAAGAATGCGGTGACCACGACCGCGACCGCGGTGTCGCGGCCGATCCCCGGGACGCGGCCGATCAGCGCGATGGCGAGGGCCGCGATGGCGATGCCCGGGATGCCGCCGGCGAGCAGCGGAATCCCGACGAGCGCGGCGACCACTAGCCCGGGGAAGAGCGCGTGGGAGAGTGACTCGGCGGCGTAGGAGACGCCGTAGAAGACGACCCAGCAGCCCAGCGCGCCGCCCGCCAGAGAAATCAGCCCCACCTCGAGCAGCGCGCGGCGAATCAACTCCTGGCCGAGTGGGTCTGTGACGAAGTCGATCATCAGTGGTGATGCGCCGGGAGGACCCCGACGTGGTCGCTCCCGGGGATCTCGACGATCGCCCCAGCGTAGGTCGCCTCCAGCACCGCGCGGTCGAGGACCTCGTCGGGCGGGCCGAAGGCGATCTGGCGGTGGTTGAGGCAGAGCACCGCGTCCCAGCGCTGCGCCTGCCTGAGATCGTGGGTCGCGATCACGACGCCGCGGCCCTCGGCTGCGAGCTGCGCGATCAGCGACTCCAGCCCGCTCGCGGCCGGTACGTCCAGGCCGGAGAATGGCTCGTCGAGTAGGAGGAGCTCCGCGTCCTGAACTAGGCCACGGGCGATCAGGACCCGCTGCCGCTGGCCGCCGGACAGATCGCCGAAGGTGTCGTCGGCTCTGCCGGCCACGCCCACGCGCTCCAGGGCCTCAAGCGCGACCTCGCGGTCGGTGTGGCCCGGCCGCTTCCACCAGGGCAGTCGTGGCAGAGCGCCCATCAGGGCTACGTCGAGCGCGGAGACCGGGAAGTCAAGGCGAGACCGCTCGGTCTGTGGCACGGTCGCCGCGCGCCCGCGCACCTCGACGGTGCCATGCATGGGCCTCAGCT
>JBKPTM010000105.1:0-4124 GCA_046765935.1 Actinomycetota bacterium
GAGTTCGTCCAGGGCGTCCGCGACATCTGCGACGAGCATGGGATCGTCTTCGTCGTCGACGAGGTGCAGACCGGCTTCGGCCGCACCGGCCGCATGTGGGGCATCCAGCACCACGGCGTCGAGCCGGACCTGATGGCCGTCGCAAAGTCGATTGCCGCGGGCCTGCCGCTCTCTGGAGTGATCGGAATGGCGGAGATCATGGACGCGCCGCCCGATTCGGCAATCGGCGGCACGTACGTCGGCAATCCGGTCGCGCAGGCGGCCGCGCTCGCCGTGCTCGAGGTCTTCGACGAGGAGAACCTTGTCGAGCGGGCGTCGGCGATTGGCGATGTGATCGGGACGCGCATGCTCGCGTGGCAGGAGCGCTGGGCCAAGATCGGCGACGTGCGCGGGCTGGGGGCGATGCTCGCGATCGAGCTCGTCGAGGATCCGGGGACGAAGGAGCCCGCAGCCGACCTCGCGAGCGCCGTGATCGAAGAGGCCGCACAGAACGGGCTGCTGCTGATCAAGTCGGGCACCGACGGCAACTGCATCCGCGTGCTGACGCCGCTCGTGATCAGCGACGCCGAGCTCGACGAGGCGCTCGGCGTCTGGGAAGGCGCACTGGCGACCGTTCTCGGCGCGTAGTCTCTTTCGACGTAGGGAAACTTCAAGACGGTGGTCGGTGAGCTCATCGCTGGCCGCTACGAGCTGGAGAAACTCGTCGGCTCGGGCGGCATGTCGAACGTGTTCCGCGCGCACGATCGGCTGCTCGAACGCACCGTGGCGCTGAAGATCCTGCACGAGCAGTACACGCGGGACGACGACTACGTGGAGCGCTTCCGCCGGGAGGCGCGGGCCGTGGCCCAGCTCACGCATCCGAACATCGTCACGGTGATCGACCGCGGCGAGCAGGACGGTCGCCAGTTCATCGTCTTCGAATACGTCGAGGGCCAGAACCTCAAGGACCTGTCCTCGCACGGTCCGCTGGACCCCCACGAGGCGATCCGGCTGGCTCTGCAGGTGGCGCGGGCGCTCTCGTTCGCGCACAACCGCGGCCTCGTGCACCGCGACGTGAAGCCGCAGAACGTGCTGCTCAACGAGGACGGGCAGGCCAAGGTGACCGACTTCGGGATCGCCCGCTCACTCGACGTGCACGGCGTGACGCAGACGGGGACGGTGCTCGGGACGAGCGACTACATCGCGCCGGAGCAGGCACGCGGGCAGAAGGTCGACCCGAAGACGGACATCTACTCGCTCGGGGCGGTGCTGTACGAGCTGCTCACCGGCGAGGTTCCGTTCTCCGGCGACAACTTCGTGGCGGTCGCGATGCGCCACGTGAACGAGCCGGCGCCGAGCGTGCTCGAGCACCGGCCGGACTGCCCGCTCCGGCTCGACCTCGCGATTCAGCGCGCGATGGCGAAGGACCCTGCCGACCGCTTCGCCTCGATGGACGAGTTCTGCGCGGAGCTCGAGGCTTGCCTGGCCGAGCTCGACGGGCGCGGCGACGAAGGCGCGACGATGATCGTTGCGCCGCATCCGAGGCCTCGCCGGGCCAGGCCACGGCGCGAGCGGCGGATCCCCGTTGGTTTGTTGCTGCTGCTCTTGCTCGCTGCGCTGCTCGTCGCCGGCGGGGCGTATCTCCTTCTCCGAGACGACGGCGCCCGGAACGCGCTTCCCGGAGTGTCAAGCCCCGCGAAGCCCGTGCATCTGGTTGGGGTGGCCGGATTCGATCCTGAGGGGGATAACGGCGACGAGCACAGCGATGTTGCAGGAGAAGCGACCGATGGCTCCACGGAGACCGCGTGGACGACGGAGAACTACAACACCGGAGGATTCGTGAAGAGCGGTGTCGGTCTGGTCCTGAGTGCGCCGAAGCGGGTTGCGCTCGGAGAGATGACCGTGGACGGAGGCGGGACGCCGTTCAACGCAGTGATTCAGGCCAGTGACTCATCGTCGGGCGGGTTCGTCAGCGTCTCGGGCCGAAAGGACGTGGCGGGACCGACGACGTTCTCGATCGATACCCGCGGCAAGGATTACCGCTACTACATGGTCTGGTTGAGGCTGCCGGGCCAGGAGGGACAGGCGGAAATCCGCGAGGTGACCGCTAGAACCTGAGCTTCGCGCGGCGTTCGTGCCGCTCCAGGGCGAGCTGGACGAGCCGCTCGAGGAGCTCCTCGTATGGGATTCCGGAGGCCTCGAACAGCTTCGCGTAGACGCTCGTCGCCGTGAAGCCGGGAATCGTGTTCAGCTCGTTGACCAGCACTTCCCCGTCGTCGCGAACGAAGCAGTCGGCGCGGGCCATGCCCTCGCAGTCGGTCACGCGGAAGGCCTGGACCGAGAGCTCCTGCACCCGCTCGATCGCCTCTTCTGAGATTCGCGGCGGAATCACGAGGTCCATCCCGCCCTCGTCGTACTTCGCCGAATAGTCGTACCAGTCCGCGTTCGCGTCGATTTCTCCCGGGATCGAGGCGATCGGCTGCTCGTTCCCGAGGACGCTGCACTCGACCTCGACCCCGCTCACGAACTCCTCGACGAGCACCTTCTCGTCGTGGCGAAACGCGAGCTCGATCCCGGCGCGGAGCTCGTTCTCGCTTCGGGCCTTGGTGATCCCGACGGACGAGCCGAGTCGCGCAGGCTTGACGAACACCGGGAAGCCGAACGGATTCTCGAAGCCGTTGGAGCTCCGGAGAAGCGTCACGCTCTTCGTGACCGGGATCCCCTTGTCCCGCAGCACCGACTTGAACAGGTCCTTGTCCATGCACAGCGCCGAAGCCGTCACGCCCGCGCCCACGTAGGGCACGTTCGCAAGCTCCAAGAGCCCCTGCACCGTCCCGTCCTCGCCGAACGGCCCGTGTAGGACCGGGAAGACGACGTCGACGCCGGCCAGCGTCTCCGGGACGCGCGAGGTCGGCACCGGCAGCGTCTCGACAGGCGAGCGACCGTCGCGCTCGAGCTCCGCGCGCGAGCCCGACCCGAGCTCCCAGCGGCCGTCGCGACCGATCTCGACCGTGACCGTCTCGTAGCGGGCAGGGTCGAGGGCCTCGAGCACCGAGCGGGCGGACGCGAGTGAGACCTCGTGCTCGCTCGAGCGCCCACCCATGACGACCGCGACGCGCACCCGTGCCATCAGGGGACCGGGACGAGGCGCCCGACCACGATCGTCACGGTCGTGCCGGGCTTGGCCTTGGTCCCGCCCTCCGGATCCTGCGCGAGCACGATCCCGTCCTGCGCCGGGTCGGTCACGTCCTGATCCTGCACGTCGACTGCGAAGCCGGATTGCTCGAGCGTTTGCCTCGCAGAGTCCTCGTCCTGGCTCGTCACGTCGGGGATCGTCGTCTGCTTCGGCCCCTTGGAGACGAACAGCGTGACCGTGCCGCCGCGGGCGAGCTCAGCCCCACCGCCCGGGTCCTGATCGATCACGGTGTCCTTCGGCTGCGACGACTCGACGTCGCGTCGCGCGACCGCGAAGCCGACCCCCTGCAGCTGTCCGGCGGCGTTGTCGTAGAGCTGGCCGACGACATTCGGCACCGTCAGCGGCTCGAGCCCCTTCGAGACGTTGATGTGCACGATCGAGCCCTGGGTGACCGTGCGCCCTCCCGTCGGTGACTGGGACACGACCGTGTTGGCGTCCTCCTTCGAGAACACGGCCAGCACCTTGTATTTCAGCTTTGCCTCGGTGAGCGCGGCGATCGCGTCGTCGCGCGACTTGCCCATGACGTCCGGCACCTTGACCTTTGGCGGCCCCGTCGAGACGTAGATGTCGACCGACGTTCCCTTGTCGACCCGCGCACCGGCGACCGTCCCTTGCTCGAAGACCTGGCCGATCTTGACCGTCTCGTGCGGCTCGCGGTGGACGGTCGCGCCGAGCCCCTTCTCGTTCAGCTTCGCGACGGCCAGGTCCTCGCGCATCGAGACGACGTACGGCACGGGGACCCCGCCTGAGCTGCTCAGCGAGTCCTGGATCTTGCCGAACGCGTAAAAGCCGGCCACCCCGGCCAGGACGACGAGGAGCAGCGCGAGCAGCCACGGCCAGACAGGGCGGCGGCGCGGTGGGGGCTCGGCGTACCGGTAGGAGGGACGTGTCTGCGTTGGCGGCCGGCGCGGCGGCACGATCGCCGTCTGGGCGCTCTCGAGTGCCATGC
>JBKPTM010000106.1:0-2198 GCA_046765935.1 Actinomycetota bacterium
CCATTGAGGCGATCGACCCATCATGCAGGCGAACGACGGGCTGGTAGTGGATGACGAGCTCGTCGCGCTGGATTGCCCGGCGCAGGTCGTTCTCGGTCTGCATGTGCTCGATCACGCGGGAGCGCATCACCTCGTCGAAGATCTCGTAGCCGCCGCGGCCGTGCTCCTTGGCGCGGTAGAGCGCGGAGTCGGCGTCCCGGATCAGGGCCTCGGGCTCCTCGACACCGGTCCCGATCGAGATCCCGATGCTGGCGCTGACGAAGTGCTCGCGCCCGCGCAGGATGAAGGGGCGGGCGAGCGCCTCGGCGATCCGCTCCGCGATCCGGGTCGCGCCGCGCTCGCTGCGCACGTCTTCGGCGAGGACAGCGAACTCGTCGCCGCCGAAGCGGGCGACGGTGTCGCCCGGCCTCAGGGCCTGCTCGATCCGCGGGGCGACGGCCGCGAGCAACTCGTCGCCCGCGGCGTGGCCAAGGCTGTCGTTGACGAGCTTGAACTGGTCCAGGTCGAGGAAGAGCACCGAGATCACGGTCCGGCGGCGGGCCGCGACCGAGAGGGAATGCTGGAGCCGGTCGAGGAAGAGGCTGCGGTTGGGGAGGCCGGTGAGCGCGTCGTGCAGTGCTTCGTGCTGGGTCTTCTCCTCGGTGCGGCGCCGCTCGATCGCGTTGGCGAGGACGTTCGCGATCGCCTGCATGAAGTTGACGTCCTCCTGGCTGAACTCCCGCTGCTTGCGAGAGCCCGCCCCGAGCACGCCATAGGGCTGCTCCTTGCCTCGGATCAAGACGATCGCGGCGCTCTGCATTCCCTGATTCGATTGAAACTCGGACTGCTGAAAGCGGGTCTCGTGCTTCCAGTCGTTCACGACCGTGGCCCGCCCGGTGGCCAGCGCGTAGCCCGACTGGGATCGGTAGTCGGCGGGGACTCGCGTCTTGCCGACGAGCTCGTCTGGCAGGCCGTCCGCCGCGACCAGCAGCAGCTCGTCGCCGCCGGGAAGCAGCTTCATGACGCCGCCGTAACAGACCCCGAGCACGGTACGGAGGATCCGGCCTGCCTCCTGTGCGAGCTCGTCGATGTCCTTGCCCTCGAGCGCCTGCTGCCCGAACCGGGCCACCTCGCTCTGCTGATGGGCCTGGAGCCGGCTCGATTCCTCGCTGCGAACGAGAGCGCTCGCCGTCTCCTCGAGCTCGTGTCGCTGCCTGAGCTGGTTGCGTGCCTCCCAGGCGGCGAGCAGCGCGACGCAGACGCCGGCGAAGAGCCCGAATCCGGAGAACAGGAAGCCGCCGCCCACGCCGAGGGCGACGACGAGGAAGGCCGCCACGGCGGTCAGCCCGACGAGCGCGGTCCACTTGGTCGGGTAGGAGAGGGAGGCGAAGAGGAAGGGCATCACCAGCAGCAGCATGTACGGGCTCCGTGAGCCTCCATCCAGCCCGGCGATGGTCGCGATCAGGACCAGGTCGGCGATGGACCAGGCCGTGAAGAACAGATCGCGATGCGGCCCGCGCACGATCCGCTCGAGCGGGAGGGCCTTGATCAGCGGGGCGCTGAGCAGCCCGAGACCGATCACCGCCAGGATGAGCGGGCGGTTCGGGCCGCCCCAGTTCGCCAGCGCGTAGAAGGCGCCTCCGACGCAGACGATCACCGAGAGCCAGACCCCGACGTTGACCGAGGCGAGGCGGGCCTCGTATTCCTGATCGCGTACGCCGCCGGTCCCCACCTGTTCGCTCTCCCCCGTCACGCTGGACGTTCCCTCCTCGATGGCTCCGATAGCTTGCCGCAAGCGGCGCCGAGGCGAATCCGCACTACTGGGGAGATACTGGAAACCGTCATATGTACGACCAGCACGACGTCGAAACCCTCGAGCGTCAGTTCAACGCGGCGATGGAGGAAGCCGATACAGGCTCTGCCCTGGAGGCGGTAAGGCGCATTTACGATGAATTCGACCGCGGGGGGGAGGGACTTGAGGCACTGCTGCACCCGGATTTCCAGATCCGGATGGAGACGGTCTTCCTGGACGAAAAGACCTACAAGGGGCTGCGCGGCTACAAGCGGTGGCGCATGGACATCGAGGGGCTCTTCGAGCAGGACCGCTTCCAGCCGGAGGGCCTCCGCGCCGCGCGCGACGGCCGCTGGGTGGTGCTCGGCCGCCTCCAGATCACGCAGAAGGAGAGCGGCGACGAGCTCGACGTCCCGCTCGCCCACGT
>JBKPTM010000107.1:0-2395 GCA_046765935.1 Actinomycetota bacterium
CCACACGCTGCCCAAGGAGCTGTTCGAGTCCCAGGCACTCAAGGAGCTCGTCGACGCATACGCGAAGGTGGTCTCGGTGATGGGCAAGCCGCCCTTCGTGATCACCCTGGGAGAGCGCGAGGCCGAGGCCGAGAGCTTCTCCGAGCTGCGCCGCGAGATCCTCGAGCTGGCTCGCCACGGGATCACGCTGTCCCGCTTCAAGGGCCTCGGCGAGATGAACGCCGAACAGCTCCGGGAGACCACAATGGATCCGGAGACGCGGACCCTTCAGCAGGTCTCGATCGACGAGGCGGCGGCCAGTGGCCTGGAACAGACCTTCTCGGACCTGATGGGCGACAAGGTCGAACCCCGCAAGGAGTTCATCGAGCGACATGCCCGCGACGTCCGCTTCCTGGACGTATAGGGGAGGTGACCGATGGCTGATGAACTGAGCCTCGACCAGGCCCTCCACGGGAACATCGAGGAGCGCGAGCTCGAGAAGGAGATGCGCTCCTCGTATCTGGACTATGCGATGAGCGTGATCGTCGGGCGGGCGCTGCCCGACGTCCGCGACGGGCTCAAGCCGGTCCACCGGCGCGTGCTCTACGCCATGCACGACCTCGGGCTGCAGCCCAACAGGCCGTATCGGAAGTGCGCGTTCATCGTCGGCGAGGTGATGGGTAAGTACCACCCACACGGCGATTCCGCGATCTACGAGACGCTCGTCCGGATGGCGCAGGACTTCGCCCTGCGTTACCCGCTGGTCGACGGCCAGGGCAACTTCGGATCGATCGACGACGACCCAGCGGCCGCGATGCGGTACACCGAGGCCCGGCTCGACGCCCTGGCGACCGAGCTACTGCGGGACATCGACGCCGACACCGTCGACTTCGGCCCCAACTACGACGAGTCGACTCGCGAGCCGGTGCTGCTGCCGGCCCGCTTCCCGAACCTGTTGGTGAACGGCGCCACCGGGATCGCGGTCGGGATGGCGACCAACATCCCGCCGCACAACCTCCGCGAGGTGATCGCGGCGGTCAACGCTTACATCGAGGACCCGGAGATCGACATGAAGGGCCTGATGAAGCACATCAAGGGCCCCGATTTCCCCGGCGGCGGGACGATCATGGGGACGCAGGGCATCCGCGACGCCTACGCGTCCGGCCGCGGCTCGATCCGGATCCGGGCCAAGGCCCACGTCGAGCCCCTCAAGGGCGGCAGGGAGGCGATCATCGTCACCGAGCTCCCCTTCATGGTCAAGAAGGGCGGCGAGGGCGGCCTGATCACCAAGATCGCCGACCTCGTCCGCGACAAGAAGATCACCGGGATCTCGGACCTGCGCGACGAGTCCGACCGCAACGGCATGCGGCTCGTGATCGAGCTGAAGCGAGGGGGGGACCCCGCCCAGGTCGTTCTCAACCAGCTCTACAAGCGCACGGCGATGCAGCAGGCCTTCGGAATCAACATGGTCGCGTTGGTCGACGGCGTCCCGCGGACGCTCAGCCTCCGGGAGCTGATCGAGCAGTACGTCGGCCACCAGAAGGAGATCATCACCCGGCGCACGCAGCATCAGCTCGCACGCGCCGAGGCACGGGCCCACATCCTCGAGGGGCTGCTGATCGCCCTCGGCAACCTCGACGCCGTGATCAGGCTGATCCGGCGCTCGAAGGATCCCGACACCGCGCGCGATGGCCTGATCGACAAGTTCGAGCTCTCCCGCGCCCAGGCCCAGGCGATCCTCGACATGCGCCTGCAGCGCCTGACCGCGCTCGAGGCCGACAAGATCAAGACCGAGCACAAGGAGCTCACCAAGCTGATCAAGGAGCTCCGAGCGATCCTCGCCGACGAGCAGAAGGTCCTCGGCCTGGTCAAGACCGAGCTCAAGGAGATCGCCGAGAAGTACGGCGACGAGCGACGCACCGAGATCACCGCCGCCGAGGGCGACCTCGACATCGAGGACGTGATCGCCGACGAGCAGATGGTCGTCTCGATCACCGCCTCCGGCTACGCGAAGCGGACCCCGCTCACCACCTACCGCCAGCAGCGCCGCGGCGGCCGTGGGGTGCAGGGGATGAACATGAAGGAGGGCGACTACATCGAGCACCTGCACGTCTGCTCGACGCACGACTACCTCCTCTTCTTCACCAACCAGGGGAAGGTCTACCGGCTCAAGGTCTACGAGCTCCCCGAGGGGAGCCGGGCGGCCAAGGGCCGGGCCCTCGTCAACGTTCTGCCGCTCAGAGAGGGCGAGAAGGTGATGGGGGTGATTCCAACCCGCGACTTCTCCGAGGGCAAGTTCCTCGTCTTCGGCACCGCCCAGGGGATGGTCAAGAAGACCCCGTTCAAGGACTACGACACCCCGATCCGGGCCGACGGGATCATCGCCATCAACATCCGCAAGGGCGACGAGCTGGTC
>JBKPTM010000108.1:0-3079 GCA_046765935.1 Actinomycetota bacterium
CGGCACGTCCGGGTCGAGATCGGCCTCGATGCGGCGCTCAATGCCCTTCATGTACGCCTCCGCCGCGGCGATCGTCTGCTCGCTGTTCATCAGCAGCGTGACGTTGATGGGCACGCCGGCGAAGATCGACTCCTCGATCGCCGGCAGCCCCTCGGGGGTGCCCGGGATCTTGATGAAGACGTTGTCCGCCGCCCGCCCGTGCAGGTCGGCGGCCTGCTGGATCGACTCGTCCGTCTTGAACGCAAGGAGAGGTGAGACCTCGAGCGAGACGTATCCGTCCATCCGATCGGTCCGCTGGAACTCGGGCTCGAACAACTTCGCGGCGCGCAGCAGGTCGCTCAGGGCGAGCTCGAAGAAGAGCTCCTCCCCCTCGTGCCCCTGCTCGCGCAGCTCGGCGATCTGCTCGTCGTAGGCGTCGCCGCTCGAGATCGCCTTGTCGAAGATCGTCGGGTTGGAGGTCAGCCCGGTGATCGAGAGCTCGTCGATGTAGCGCTGCATGGTGCCGTCGTCGAGCATCGTGCGGGTGATGTTGTCGAGCCAGAGGCTCTGGCCGAGCTCGTGCAGTTGCTGCGTGGGCTTCATCTTCCAAGTACCTCCTTGGCTGTCTCGGCCACCTTGTCTGGGGTGAACCCGAACTTGCTCTGCACGTCCTTCAGGGGCGCGGAGGAGCCGAAGGTGTGCATTCCGATCGAGGCTCCTTCATAACCTACAAACCTCTCCCAACCGAGGGTAGAGGCCTCCTCGATCGAGACACGCGCCGTGATCTCCGGGGGCAGCACCTCGTTCTTGTAGGAGTCCTCCTGGCGATCGAAGAGCTCCCAGCAGGGCAGGCTTACGACCCTCGAGCGCACTCCGTCGGCGATCAGCTTCTCGTGGGCGGCGATGGCGAGCGCGACCTCGCTGCCGGTCGCGATCAGGATCACCTCGGGATTCCCGTCGTCGGGATCGGCGAGCACGTAGCCGCCACGCCGCACGCCCTCCGCCGAGGCGTAACGCGACCGATCGATGATCGGCACATCCTGGCGGGTGAGAACCAGTGCCATCGGCATGTGATGGCGGTCGAGGGCCGCCCGCCACGCCTCCGACACCTCGTTGGCGTCGGCCGGACGCATCACGTCGAGACCGGGGATCGCGCGCAGTCCGGCCAGGTGCTCGACCGGCTGGTGCGTCGGACCGTCCTCGCCCAGCCCAATCGAGTCGTGGGTGAAGAGATGGATCACGGGAAGCTCCATCAGTGCGGAGAGGCGGATGGCCGGCTTTGCGTAGTCGGAGAACGTCAGGTAGGTCGACCACTGCGGGCGCAGCTTCGAGAGCGAGAGTCCGTTGGAGAGGGCGGCCGATTCGTGCTCGCGGATCCCGAGGTGAAGCTGGCGGCCCGATCGGCTGCCGGGCTCGAAGTTCTCGGCTCCCTCGACGTCCTCATTGAGCCCGACGGAAGTCGATCCGGTGAGGTCGGCCGAGCCGGCGATCAGCCAGGGGATCCGGGCGGCGACGGCGTTCTCGACCTGGTTGGAGGCCTTCCGCGTGGCCATCCCCTTCTCGTCCGACTCGAAGCTCGGGATGTCGGTGTCCCAGCCTTCGGGAAGCTCACGCCGCTGCATCTGCTCGATCTGGACGGCCAGCGTCTCGTTCTCGCGCTGGTAGCTGACGAAGAGCCGCCCCCATTCCTCGCGAAGCTCCCTGCCGCGACGACCAATTCCCTCGTCGAAATGCTCGCGGACGCCGTCGGGGACGAGAAACTCCGCGTCCTCGGGCCAGCCGTAGGCGCGCTTGGTCTCCCTCACCTCCTCCTCGCCGAGCGGCTCGCCGTGTGCTTCGGCCGTATCGACCTTGTGAGGAGAGCCCCAGCCGATGTGGCTGTCGAGGATGATCAGGGTCGGGCGACCCTCCTCCTTCTTGAAGGCTTCGAATCCGCGGGTGAGGAGATTGAGATCGTTCGCATCGCCGACCCGCGTGACGTTCCAGCCGTAGCCGGCGAAGCGGGCGGCGACATCGTCGTCATAGGCGATCTCCGTCGGGCCGTCGATCGTGATGTGGTTGTTGTCGTAAACCCAGCAGAGGTTGTCGAGCCGCTGATGGCCGGCCAGGGACCCGGCCTCGTTGGAGACTCCCTCCATCAAGTCGCCGTCGCCGCAGAAGGCGTAGACGTCGAAGTCGAACAGGGGGAAGCCATCGCGGTTGTAGGTGGCGGCGAGCCACTTCGAGGCCACCGCCATGCCGACGCTGGTCGCGATCCCCTGCCCCAGCGGGCCGGTGGTGGTCTCCACGCCCGAGGTCCAGCGGTATTCGGGGTGCCCCGGGCACTTGGAGTCGAGCTGCCGGAACCGCTTGATGTCGTCGAGGCTGACCGAGGCCTCGCCCACGACCTCATAATCCGGATCGACGGCCTTCACGCCGGTGAGGTAGAGCATCGAGTAGAGCAGCATCGAAGCGTGGCCGTTGGAGAGCACGAAGCGGTCGCGGTTCGGCCAGATCGGGTCCTGCGGGTCGAAGCGCAGGAAGCGCTGCCAGAGCACGTAGGCGAGCGGCGCCAGCGCCATCGGCGTCCCCGGATGCCCCGAGTTCGCCTTCTGGATGGCGTCGATCGACAGCGTGCGGATCGTGTTGATGCAGAGCTGGTCGATATCGCCTGCGTTGGGCAGCGCGCCCGCCGCGGGGCCCGGCGTGGTTTCCGTTGCCATTCTCATTCCGATCCTACGACTAGTGTGCTCTCGGCTGTGGCCGACCCAAACCTCGATGCCGAGAAGAAGCTCGCCGCCGAGGCCGCCGCCGAGCTCGTCACGGACGGCATGAAGGTAGGCCTGGGGACCGGCTCCACCGTTGCGCACCTGTTACCCGCGATCGCGGCGCGACAACTCAGGGATCTGCGCTGCGTAGCCACCTCGGTTGCGACCGAGGATCAGGCAAAGGAGCTCGGCATCCCCGTCGAGCCCTTCGACCAGCTCGACCGCCTGGACATTGCGATCGACGGGGCCGATCAGGTCGCGCCCGACCACTGGCTGGTCAAGGGAGGCGGCGGCGCCCATACTCGCGAGAAGATCGTCGCGGCCACCGCCGAGCGGTTCATCGTGATCGGCGA
>JBKPTM010000109.1:0-4457 GCA_046765935.1 Actinomycetota bacterium
GGGCTGCGGCTGATCGCGCGCCACGTTCAGGCGAGCGCTCGCTCGACCAGCTCCGGCAGCTCCCTGACCATCCGGCTCCGGGGGACCGCGAAGGCCAGCCCGGCTTCGTCGGCGCGGGTTTTGGTGTCGACGTCGGTGTGCTGGTAGAAGCCGATCACGGGCACGCCGAGTTCGCCGAGCGCCTGGGGCGGGACCGCATCCAGGTCCGCGACCACCAGGTCGATCCCGTCGAGCTCGTCTGGCAGCTCGGTGTCCTGCTCGACCTCGTGCCCGCTCGCCTCGAGCGAGGTGCCCACCCGGCTCGCGAGCATCAGATCGGCCACGACCGCGGCGATCCGGGCCATCAGGGCTTGTCGATGCTCGATCGGATCACGGGTCCAAGCAGGCCATTTGACCAAAAACTCGGGATCAAGACCTGGACATCCGTTCCCGATAGGCCCTCCGTGGGGCGATTCCCCCTACCGCGCTCTTCGCACCGCCGGGTGTTGCCCTGGGCAGCCGTGGGCTTCTCCGTGCTCTGGGGCGCCCTGCTCGGCGTTGCCCTCTCCCGAGACGATCGCGAGCTCGCGCTGTACGGCGCGGTCGGGATGGTGCTCACGGTCCTCCTCACCGTCGTGCTCTACCGCCAGCAGTCCGCGCTGCAGAGCCTGGCCGAGACCGACTCCCTCACCGGGCTCACCAACCACCGCGGGTTCCAGCAGGCCCTGAGGAGCGAGCTGCGCGCCGCAGGCACGAAGCGCAGCACTGTCGCGCTCGTGGTCCTCGACCTGGACGACTTCAAGGCGATCAACGAGCACCACGGCCATACCTTCGGTGATGGCGTGCTGCAGGGCGTCGGCGCCCAGCTCCGCAAGTCGGTTCGCACCGGCGACACCGCCGCACGGACGGGCGGTGAGGAGTTCGCCCTGATCCTGCCGGGCACCGACGCGGAGGTGGCACAGGAGGCCGCCGAGCGCGTCCGCATCGCGATCGCGCAGCTCGCGCCCGCCGGATCGGAGCTCACCTGCTCCGCCGGCGTCGCGGTCTTCCCCTTCGACGCCGACGACGCGGCCTCCCTGCTGCAGCTCGCCGAGGGCGCGCTGTATTGGGCGAAGCGCTCCGGCAAGTCGCGCACCCGGCGGTTCGACCCCGATCACGTTCGCCTCTCGGGCGACGCGCCGCAGCGCTCCGAGATCGAGCGCATCCTGCGGGACCGCGCGATCGAGCCCGTCTTCCAGCCCGTCGCCTCGCTCACCACCGGCCGCCTGATCGGCTACGAGGCGCTCGCACGTTTCCCCGACGCGCCCGAGCGGCCGCCGTCGACCTGGTTCGCCCAGGCCAACGCCTGTGGTCTCGGTCCCCAGCTCGAGGCGGCGGCGATCCAGGCCGCGCTCGAGGTCCCGGGCCGCCCACGGGGCACGCACATCGCGGTCAACGTCAGTCCCTCCGCCCTCTCAACCGACGTGGTCAGGAGCGTGCTGCCCGACGATCTCTCCGGGATCGTCATCGAGCTCACCGAGCACGAGGTGTACGTCGGCGACAGCCTGCTCGCCGACTCACTGGCCGATCTGCGCGAGCGCGGCGCGCGGATCGCGATCGATGACGCCGGTGCCGGCTACGCGGGCCTGAAGCAGGTGATGTGGGTCCGCCCGGACATCGTCAAGCTCGACCTCGACCTCACCCGAGCGATCCACTCGGACCCCGTGCGCATGGCGCTGGTCGAGTCGCTGGTCCGCTTCGCCCGCCGGGTCGGTGCGACCGTCTGCGCCGAGGGCATCGAGGAGCACGACGACATCGAGGTCCTCGCCAACCTCGACGTGCCGTGGGGGCAGGGCTACGCACTGGGGCGGCCGGCACCCCCGTGGAGCCGCATCTCACCGCCCGCCGCCGAGACTTGCCGCAGCGCGCTCGCACAGGCCCTCATCTCGAGCCCGGGCGGCGAGAGCACCATGATCACCGCCGGCGATCGCCGGCTCGAGCACCTCAGCGGACGCCTCGCCAGCGCCAGGACGGTCGAAGACCTGCACAGCGCCCTCGAGCTGATCGCCGGCGAACTCCACGCTGACAAGGTCATGCTCTCGAGGTGGGCACCGGAGCTCGAGGCCGTCGAAACCCTCGCCGAGACCGGCGAGGGCTCACCCGACACGCTCTTCGCGGTTCGCGATTTCCCGGTCACTGCTGAGGTGCTCGAGCAGCAGACGGCGGTACAGGTGATTGCGGGTGACCCGCGCGCGGACTCCTCTGAGGTCGAGCTGCTCCTGTCCTCCGGCTACCGGTCGCTGATCATGGTCCCGGTCGTCAACCGGGGAGAGAGCCTCGGAATCGTCGAGGCGATGGCCGAGGAGGAGCGTCCCTGGACGCGGACCGAGATCAATCGCGCCCGGATCGTCGCCAACCAGCTCGCCTCGGTGATCCAGTCCTACTTCCGACCGTCCGATGGGACTGTTTCGCCATCAGATCGCGGCAGCGAGCGGCCGCGCTCCATAACCGCTCGCGGCTCCGCCGCAGGCGCAAGGGCGCGCGACAGCGCGACCCGTTAGATCGAGCGCGGCGGCCTGGCTGCCGCTAGAGACTCCGACGCCGCAGGAAGTCCCGGCGAACGCTGTCCGGGCGCCCCCACCACTGGACGACCTCAGCCCGCCCCTCCTGCGCGTCACGGACCCGCATCTCGCCGCCGATCCCCTCGCGGTCGAGCTTCGCCAGCACCCCCTTGACGGTCTCCGCAGCCGCGGCGTGCCCGAAGCGATGCGCGACGTTGATGCGCCAGTGCCAATCCGCCCGCGAATAGGGCTGCGCGTTCACCTGGGAGAGCATCACCGCGGCGTCGACGTAGCGGGACTCATCCGCGATCCGCAGATCCAGCGCGAGGTCGGTCCAATCGTCCGAGAGAGAGTCGACGACCTCCTGGAATTCCTGAGCCAGCGCCATGGCCCAAGCCTAATCCCCCGTCGCCTCCAGGGCAGATCCACCGAAACGTCGACGCAGCCGGCGATGCCGGTGGCGGAAGATCGCCCGGAACAGCGGGCGGAGGGCGCTCGCCGGAACCGGGAGGCGCGGCTCCCATGCGACCGAGTCCGTGACCACGGACCCGTCAGCAACCGGCTCGACCGTGCGCGCGTGCTCCCACGCCCGCTGCGAGAGCATCCTCGAGCGCTCGACGAATCCACGGCCGCTCTCGAGCTCCACCACGTTGATCTCGTCGTAGTCGATCGGGATCAGGCCGAGCAGCAGAACCCAGCTTCGCCCAATCGGCTTGCCGACCTCGATCGAGTCCAGATCGATGTCGCCGCCGCCGGGAACGGTCATTCGCATCCAGGGCCGCAGCTCGTCGTTGATGCCCTCGGCCGTGGCAATCCAGGACCACACCTGGGCCGGGGCGGCCTCGAGTCGAGAGGAGACCCTGATACCCGCTCGACTCAAACGGGCTGCTCCTCGCTTCGCTCGAAGCACCCCCGCATCTAGCCGATGAAGACCTGCTCGAGCAGGAAGACGTTGAGCGCGATGATCAACGCCGACAGGGTGCCGACGAGCACCGTCAGCCACGCCGGGTTCGTGAGGGACCCCATCAGCTCCCGACGGCGCCCGAGCAGGACGAGCGGGACGAGCGCGAACGGGATCCCGAACGAGAGCACGACCTGGCTGCCGACCAGCGCGTCAGTCGGATCGAGTCCGATGCCGAGGACGATCAGGGCGGGCGTCAGCGTGATCGCGCGCCGCAGGAAGAGCGGGATCCTCCGCCTGATGAATCCCTGCATCACGACCTGCCCGGCCATCGTGCCGACCGACGAGGAGGCGTAGCCCGAGGCCAGCAGCGCGATGCCGAAGACCGTCGCCGCCCCCGGCGAGACCAGTTGCTTGAGGCCGTCGAAGGCGCCGTCGATGGTGTCGATGCCGACCAGGCCGCTGGTGTGGAACAGGGCGGCGGCCATGATCATCATCGACAGGTTCACCAGCCCCGCGAGGGCCATCGCGATCACGACGTCGATCCGCTCGAATCGCAGGATCTGCCTCCTCTCCTTGGCGTCGCGACCCACGATCCGCCGCTGTGTGAGCGCGGAGTGCAGGTAGATCACGTGGGGCATAACGGTCGCGCCGATGATGCCCGTCGCCAGCAGGATGCTCTCTGTGTTGCCGAAGGCCGGGGTGAAGAGATGCTTGGCCACCTCGCCCCCGTCGGGGTCGGAGTTGAGGATCTCGAACGCGAACGCCAGAACCACGACTCCGACCATGCCGGCAACCACGGCCTCGAGTCGCCGGAAGCCTCGCTGCTGTAGCGCGAGAATCGCGAAGGCGCCCGCCCCCGCCAGCAAGCCGGCCGGGAACAGCGGAATCCCGAACAGCAGATTCAGCCCGAGTGCCGCCCCGACGACTTCGGCGACGTCGCAGGCGGCCGCGACGATCTCGGCCTGGATCCACAGCCCGATGGAGGTCCGCCGGGAGTAGGTGTCCCTGCAGGCCTCAGCGAGGTTCTTGCCGGT
>JBKPTM010000110.1:0-6309 GCA_046765935.1 Actinomycetota bacterium
CTCCTTTCTCTTTTCAGGGGGCATCAACCTCGACATCGACTACACCCCGGCGCTGCTCTACCAGGTGGCGAAGATGGACGGGGCGATCGTCCTCAACGAGCAGGCGACCAAGATCGTCTGCGCCAACGTCCAGCTGATGCCGGACCCGACGATCCTCTCATCGGAGACCGGCACCCGCCACCGCACCGCCGAGCGCGTCTCGAAGCAGACCGACGCCCTGGTGGTCGCGATCTCGGAGCGCCGCGACGTCGTCTCCCTCTACCTGGGCGGGATGAAGTACATCCTCCAGGACATTCCCGCCGTCCTCGCGAAGGCCAACCAGGGCCTCGCCACCCTCGAGAAGTACCGCGCCCGTCTCGACGCGGTCTCGACGCGGCTCACCCGGCTCGAGTTCGAGGGATCGGCCGTCCTCTACGAGGTGCTCTCGGTGCTCCAGCGCGCCGAGCTGGTGACGCGGATGGCGGTGGAGGTCGAGCGCTACATCGTCGAGCTCGGCACCGAGGGCCGGCTGATCGAGATGCAACTCGAGGAGACGATGGTCGGCGTAGCGGCCGACAAGTCGGCGCTGATCCGCGACTACTCCGTCGAGGACACGGAGGAGAACCTCTCGACGACGCTCGCGTCGATCGCCCGGATGCCGCACCAGGACCTGCTCGACTTCGGCCGCCTCGCGGAATTGCTCGGCTACGACCGCAAGGTCTCGACGCTCGACTTCCCCGTCTCGCCCCGTGGCTACCGCGTCCTCGGGCGGATTCCGCGCCTGCCGAAGCTGGTCGTGCAGCGGATCATCCAGGAGTTCGGCGGGCTGGACGAGGTCCTGGCGGCGAGCGACGACGACCTCGAGGCGGTCGACGGCGTCGGCGCCGGGCGCGCCAAGGACATCCGCGAGGGCCTACGCAGACTTCACGAGGTCGACCCGGTCGACCGGTACTTGCAGAGTTGACGGCCCCGTCAGGCCGTCTCGACGAAAGGAGAGACCAATTCCAGAGGTAACAGAGGAGGTTATGGAGGACGAGGCGTCGGTTGCCGACCTCGAGCTGGAGGCGCCCGTCTGCAACTTTGAGGTCGGTGACAACGTCGTCTACCCGCACCACGGTGCGGGGGTGGTCCTGAAGAGGGAGAGCAAGGACCTGATGGGCGAGAAGCGGGACTACCTGACCATCAACATCCTCCACAACAACATGACCGTGATGGTTCCCTGCGAGAACGCCCACCGCGCCGGCCTGCGGCGCGTGATCGACGAGGAGCAGGTCAAGAGGGTGATCGGGGTCCTCACCGACGAGGTTTCCGAGATGCCGAAGAACTGGAACCGCCGGTTCAAGCACAACCGCGAGAAGATCAAGACGGGCGACGTCTACGAGCTCGCCGAGGTCGTACGCAATCTCGCGATCAGGGAGTGGGAGAAGGGCCTCTCGACGGGTGAGAAGCAGATGTACACCCGCGCCAAGAAGATCCTCGCGTCGGAGTTCATGTACGCGCTCGACAAGGACGAGGACGGCGCGGAGGCCTATCTGGACGAGCTGCTGGAGGAGCGCTTCGGCGCCGTCAAGGCGACCGCCTAGCCCCTCCGCATCGGCCGTGATCGCGGCCGCCGGCTCCGGGGAACGACTCGGAGCCGGCGGCCCGAAGGCCTTCGTCGAGCTCGCTGGGAGGCCGCTGCTCGACTGGTCGCTCGACGCCTTCAAGGAGGCGGCCACCGTCACGGAGGTCGTCGTCGCGGCACCGCCCGGGCAGGAGGGAGCGATCGCCGACCGCGGCGTGCTCGCCGTGGCCGGCGGGGAGCACCGCTCGCAGTCGGTGGCGAACGCAGTCGAGCTCTGCGGCGAGCAGATCGTGATCGTGCACGACGCCGCGCGTCCCCTGGTCACGCCGAAGCTGATCAACGCCGTGATCGAGCGCCTCGCCTCAGACGAGGAGGCGGCGGCCGCGATCGCCGCGGCGCCGGTCACGGACACCATCAAGCAGGCGAGCGAGGGCGGTCAGGTTGAGCGCACCCTCGACCGGGCCGGCCTCTGGGCGGTCCAGACGCCTCAGGCGTTCCGATCGGACGTCCTGCGCCAGGCGCTGTCCGATCCGGACTCGCTGCCCGACGCGACCGACGACGCCATGCTGGTCGAGCGCCGCGGCGGCCGCGTCCTGATCCACCCGACCTCCGCGGACAACCTCAAGGTGACGACGGCGCTGGATCTGCGCGTAGCCGAGCTTCTGCTCCGAGAGCGCGCGTAGGCTCGCCGAATGGAAGGGGACGCCAAGCGAGCGCTGGGCCGCACGGCGCTCACGGTCGCGGCGCTCGGCGTCGTCTTCGGCGACATCGGGACGAGCCCGATCTACACGATCCAGACGGCTTTCAACCCGGGCGACCCCCACCCGATCGGCGCGACATCCGAGCACGTCCTGGGGGTGGCTTCCCTGATCTTCTGGGCCGTCACCCTGGTCGTCTCCGTCAAGTACGTCACCTTCGTCATGGGCGCGGACAACGACGGAGAGGGCGGGATCATGGCGCTGATCTCGCAGGTCCGCCAGCTCGGCGACCGGGTTCGCGGCAGGACGAAGTTCGTGCTCGCCGGCCTCGGCGTGTTCGGCGCCGCGCTGTTCTTCGGCGACAGCATGATCACGCCCGCGATTTCGGTGTTGTCGGCTGTGGAGGGGACCGAGACGATCGAGTCGTCGATGGACAGCTGGGTCGTTCCCATCACGGTGACGATCATCGTGCTGCTCTTCGTCGCGCAGCGCCTGGGAAGCGGTGTCGTCGGGCGGTTTTTCGGACCGGTCATGCTGATCTGGTTCACGACGATCGCCGTGCTGGGCATTCGGGGGATCTCCATGCACCCCGAGGTCGTCAAGGCGCTCTCGCCGAGCTACGCGTTCGACCTCCTCTTCCACAGCGGGTCCACGGGCTTCTTCGCGCTCACGTCAGTGGTGCTCGCCTTCACAGGCGTTGAGGCGCTGTACGCGGACATGGGCCACTTCGGCCGGCCCGCGATCACCCGGGCCTGGCTCCTGCTCGTCTTCCCCGCGTGCATCCTCAGCTATCTCGGCCAGGGGGCGCTGATACTCGACGACCCGAGCGCGATCAGTGCTCCGTTCTTCCGGTTAATGCCTCATGGAGGGCTGATCCCCCTCGTCATCCTGGCGACCGCCGCCACCGTGATCGCCTCCCAGGCGGTGATCTCAGGCGCCTTCTCGATCGCGCACCAAGCCGCGCAGCTTGGATACCTGCCGCGTCTGCACGTCGTCCACACGTCTGCGCGCGCCTACGGCCAGGTCTACGTCCCCGTGATCAACTGGTTCCTGCTCGCCGCCGTCCTGACCCTGGTGGTCGTCTTCCAGAGCTCCGCCAAGCTCGCATTCGCCTACGGGATGGCGGTAACGGGGACGATCATCACCACCTCGGTGCTGTTCTTCTTCGTCGCGCGCCATCGATGGCGTCTGCCGATCTGGCTGACCGTGCTCGGCGCCGCGTTCTTCCTGACGATCGAGACAGCGTTCTTCGGGGCGAACCTGACCAAGCTCGCACACGGAGCATGGCTTCCGCTCACGATCGCGTTCCTGCTCTTCTTCGTGATGACGACGTGGTTCCGCGGTCGCACGCTGGTCACCGCCGAGCGATTCCGGGTCGAGGGGCCGCTGAGGGACTTCGTCAACGAGATCCGTGGCCGGAAGCCGCCAGTGGAGCGGGTGTCGGGAACGGGCGTGTTCATGAATCGGGGCAAGGAGACGGCGCCGCTCTCGATGCGCGCCTGCGTCGACCATCTGCACTCGCTGCCAGAGAACGCGGTGATCCTCTCGCTGGAGACGATGCCGGTGCCCCGCATCAGGCCGAAGGACCGTCTCGAGATCGACGACCTCGGTTACCAGGACGACCGGATCACGTTCGTCCGCGCCAAGCACGGCTACGCCGAGGAATACAACGTCCCCAAGCTGGTCAGGCAGATCGCAAAGGCCGGCGTCGAGTGCCCCGTCGATGCCCGGGAGGCCTCCTTCTACCTCTCGCGGGTACAGCTGCGCGCCACCGACAAGCCGGGAATGGGCCGCTGGCGCAAACGGGTCTTCCTGGTCACCGCGCTGATCGCAGCCGAGCCGTCCGACTACTTTCAGCTTCCACGCGAGCGGACGATCACGCTGGGCTCGGAGATCGAGTTCTAGACTCGCCCGATGGCCAACGTCGTCAAGCCGAAGCCGGCCTGTCGCCACTGCGGCGCGACCCTGGAGCACGGCTGGAGTCGCTGCCCACGCTGCGGACGGCGTTCATTGTTGGCCCTGGTGCTCCCGCGCGGCCCGCGGACCTGATCCCTGCCACTACCGTCGCATCAGCACGTACACCAGCGCCACCACGAAGGTGAGCTGGCCGACGCCGAGGGCCGTGCCGAGGTTCTTGGCCCCGAAGACCTCGGCGAGGCCGACCCCGACGCCGAACGCCGCCAGGACGATGACGAGCTTGCCGAGCACCGCGGGGACTCTAGATGGCGCTCGCGGTCGGTAGCTTGGGCCGGTGCTCACCGACTACCACCTGCATCTGCGCCCGGACGACATCGAGGCGACCGCCGCGGAGCACTTCACCGAGGAGAACGTCGACCGCTATCTGGCGGCAGCCGAGGAGCACGGCATCGAGGAGGTCGGAGTCTCCGAGCACGTCTACCGCTTCGCCCAGGCACTCGAGGTCTGGGATCACCCCTTCTGGCGGGAGCAGGCGAGGGATGACCTCGATGCGTACGCCGAGTTCGTTCGCGATACCCCGCTGCGACTTGGCCTGGAGGCCGACTACGTCGCGGGCGCCGAGGACCCGATCTCGAACCTTCTCGAGGCGCGTGACTTCGACTACGTGGTCGGGTCGGTTCATTTCCTGGGCAACCGAGCGGTCGACCACGAGGGCTACGACGTCTGGGAGGACGAAGGAGACCCGGACCGCGTCTGGACGCGGTACTTCGAGACGCTTGCCGAGGCCGCGCGCTCGGGGCTGTTCGACATCCTCGCCCACCCGGACCTGGTCAAGGTCTGGGGGAGGGGCCGTCCCCTTCCTGAGCGCGACCCGCGCTTCTACTACGAGCCGGCGGTGGAGGCGATCTCGGAGTCGGGGATAGCCGTGGAGATCTCCACGGCAGGGCTCCGCAAGCCAGTGGGCGAGCTCTATCCGTCGCGGCAGTTCGCCGAGATGTGCATTGAGGCCGGGGCCGAGTTCGCGCTCTCCTCGGACGCGCACCTTCCGGATCAGGTCGGTTACGGCTACGACCAGGCGATGGAGTTCCTCGATGGGCTAGGGGTCGAGCGCATCTGCGTCTTCGAGGGACGCGAGCGGCGCCTGGAGCCGATCGGCCGCAGCGACGGGGCCGGCCAGATCTCGAGCTCGGGCGAGGCGGCGGGCTGATGGCGCTGCGCGTCGGCACCGGCTACGACAGCCACCGGCTCGTCGAGGGCGAGCGCCTGGTGATCGGCGGGGTCGAGATCGAGCACGACCGAGGGCTGGCCGGGCACTCCGACGCGGACGTGCTCACCCACGCGGTGATCGACGCGCTGCTCGGCGCGTGCGCCCTGGGCGATCTCGGCGAGCTCTTCCCGGACGACGAGGATCAATGGCGCGACGCCGACTCGATCGACCTCCTGCGGGTGGTCGTCGGCCGCCTGCCCGGCGCGGTCGCGAACGTCGACGCGACGGTGATCTGCGAGGAGCCCAAGCTCGCGCCCCACAAGGCCGAGATGGCCGCCACGCTGAGCCAGGTCCTCTCGGCGCCGGTCAGCGTCAAGGCGTCGACCAACGAGGGCATGGGAGCGATCGGGCGGGGCGAGGGGATCGCCTGCGTCGCGGTGGCCCTGGTCGATACCGGGGCATAAGCTGTCCCGGATGGCGCAGGACGGGCTGAGAGAGGGCATCGCGGGCCTGGCCACGCGGATTCCGACCGCGCTCGGCGATGTCGCCTTCGAGCTCCGGGTCTTCTCCGAGGTCGGGCTGATCCGGCCGATGCGCCCCGACAAGCTCGCCAGGGTCGGCGAGCGCTACATCCGCTGGGGCGCCTCGCCGGCGCTCGGGTCGGCGGCCAACGCCATCACCCACCCCGATGACACCGCGATCATCGACGAGGCGGGCGCGCTCACCTGGCTGGAGACCCACCGGCGCTCGAACGCGCTTGCGCGTGCCCTTCGCGACGAGGGGGTCGGCCTTGGCGACGGCGTCGCGATCATGTGTCGCAACCACCGCTACTTCATCGAGGCGACGATGGCCTGCTCCAAGCTCGGCGCCGTCGCCCTCTACCTCAACACCGCCTTCGCGGGGCCCCAGCTCATCGACGTGATGGAGCGGGAGGGTCCCAAGGC
>JBKPTM010000111.1:0-2206 GCA_046765935.1 Actinomycetota bacterium
GCATTAGCCAGGCGAGGAGGCCGACGCTCATCAGGATTCCGCCAACGAGCGCCGCACGGCCCGGGAGGAAAACGAAGGCGATCGGAGCGAGGAGCACCGCGAACAGCAAGAGCCGCTCACGGAACCCGGCAACTCCGCTCCGCCCCAGCAGCGGCGAGATCGACATGCCGAGTCGCGCGAGGCCGCGCAGGAGCGGAACGCGCCGGGCGAACGCCGGCGGCTGATGCATCTCGCCCTCGAGCAGCGAGCCGTCGCGACCGGCGAACGCGAAGAAGCGCTCGCTCGCGATCACGACTCCGTCCGGTCTCGCCATTCCGCCGAGCAGCGGCAGAGCGGTCGAGTCCGCCCGATGGAAGAGCGCGGTGAGGCTGGCCCCTTGCACCGTTGAAAGGTGCCGGACCGAGCGACCGCCTGGCAAGTGCCAGGCGGCCTAATCGTTCAGGTTTCGGGTCCTACCAGCGCCCACGGCTGAAAAAGCCGAGGAGCAGCAGGACAAGCACGATGATCAGGATGATCCAGAGAATGCTCACGAACGGGTCACCTCCTTTCCGAGGCTGAGCCTCCTGATTCCCCCGCGCGGCGATCCGAAACGGCGCGGTAGGCTCGGCGCGTCAAAGGAGGCCGAATGGTCAGAGCGTTCGTCGTCTACGAGACCGAGCCCGACCCGGAGCGCTACGAGCAGCACGCTGAGCTCTGCCGCAAGGTGCCCGGATCCACCTTCCGGCACGGCCGCATCTTCGGCGCGCCGATGGGCGAGCCGCAGTACAGGTACTACGCCGAGTGGGAGTTCGCCGACATGGACGCCTTCAAGGCCGCGGCCCGGACGGAGGAGTTCATGGCCACGGGCAAGGACGCGATGGAGATGGGCGTCCCGTTCCACGTCCAGTTCGCCGAGATTGACTGAGCCGTCCTATCCGCGCCCGAGCAACCCCGACGAGCTCGGCTTCGAGAAGATCGTCTACGAGAAGGCGCCGCCGCGGGCGACGATCACGCTCAACCGTCCGGAGATCCTGAACGCGTTCGACTTCCAGATGCTCCGCGAGCTCGCGCGGGCCTGCGAGGACGCTTCGTGGGACGACGAGATCCGCGTCGTCGTGCTCACCGGCGCGGGCCGGGCGTTCTGCGTCGGCGCCGACCTCAGCTCGTGGGCGGAGGACTACCTGAACAAGCCGACCGAGTACTGGAAGTGGTTCGGCGCGTTCAAGGACGCACACGACAGGCTGCGCGAGATCGGGAAGCCGACGGTCGCCCGCATCAACGGGATCGCGGTCGGCGGCGGGAACGAGCTACAGATGGCCTGCGACCTCGCGGTCATGGTCGACGACGCGTTCATCCGGCACGTGGGCCCCGAGCACGGGTCGGTGCCGGCCGGCGGCGCGACCCAGTGGCTGACGATCATGGTCGGCGACCGACGTGCCCGCGAGATCGTCCTCATGTGCGAGGAGATTCCGGCCGCCAAGGCCGAGGAGTGGGGGCTCGTCAACCGGGTCGTGACGGCCGCCGAGCTCGACGCGGAGGTCGACCACGTGGTCGAGAACCTCGCCCGCAAGCTTCCCCAGACGACCCGGTACGCGAAGCAGCACCTCAACTTCTGGCGCGACCTCGCCTGGCACCAGACGATCAACCACGCGCGCGACTGGCTGGCGTTGTCGATGGCGACCGAGGAGCCGCAGGAAGCGATCAAGCGCTTCCTCGAGCGGAAGAGTGAGTGAGCTCGTCCTCACCGAGCGCGACGGCGCAGTTGCCGTCGTCACGCTCAACCGGCCGGATGCGCTGAACGCGCTCTCGGACGAGCTGATGGAGCAGCTCGTCGACACGCTGCAGGAGCTCGACCGCGACGACGGGGTTCGTTGCATCGTCCTCGGCGGCAACGACAAGGCGTTCGCCGCGGGTGCGGACATCGGCGAGCTGGCCCGCTCGTCGGCGATCGACCTCTACTACCAGCGGCGCATCGAGCGGTGGGACGCGATCCGCGGCCTCTGGACGCCGCTCCTCGCCGCTGTGTCGGGGTACTGCCTGGGCGGGGGCTGCGAGCTGGCAATGGCGTGCGACCTGATCGTCGCCTCGGAGAGCGCGACGTTCGGGCAGCCGGAGACAGGCGTCGGCGTCTTGCCTGGCGCCGGAGGAACGCAGCGGCTCACCCGCGCCGTCGGCAAGGCCCTCGCGATGGACGTGATCCTCAGCGGGCGGTTCCTCACCCCACAGG
>JBKPTM010000112.1:0-2350 GCA_046765935.1 Actinomycetota bacterium
GTGTCCGGGCCGCCGTCGCGCGCCTGGATCACGTCGTTGCCGGGGGTCCCGGTGAGGACCTGATAGCCGGGGCCGCCGTTTACGGTCTTCGCGACCACCACGGCCCCGCAGCAGAGCGCGACCGCGAGCAGCACTGCAACCGCCACGACCAGCGCACGGCCTCGCAAACCCACACGGCGCCCCGCGGCGCCGGAGATTCTCCGCGTACCCCTCAAGCCCGGCCGACACTACCCAATAATGATTAGGCGCGCGTCACTTCGCTGTGAACTGGCGCAGGCGCCCGCGACGCCGTCGTTCAGCCCAGACTGGCGCCGGCGGGAACCCGGACCAGATCCCGCTCGTGGAGCAGCTCCGCGACCTGCACGGCGTTCAGCGCGGCGCCCTTCCGGAGGTTGTCGCCGACCACCCAGAGGTTGAGGCAGCGCTCGTGCGATGGGTCGCGGCGGATCCGCCCGACCAGTACCTCGTCTCGGCCGGCCGCGGCGATCGCCATCGGGTAGATCCCGTCACTCGGGTCGTCGAGCACGACGAGCCCCGGGGCATCAGAGAGCAGCTCGCGGCAGTCCTCCGGCGAGAGGTCCCGCTCGGTCTGCACGTTCACCGACTCGGAGTGGCCGGTCACCACCGGCACCCTGACGCAGGTGGACGAGATCCCGACGGCCTCCGAGAGCCCGAGGATCTTGCGCGTCTCGGCCATCACCTTGCGCTCCTCGGTCGTGTAGTCGTCGCCGTCCTTGAAGTTCTCGACCTGCGGGATGACGTTGAAGGCGACCTGGTGCGGATAGACCTCCGCCTTCACTTCCTTGCCCTCGAGCACCGCCGCGGCCTGCTCGCGGAGCTCCTTGATCGCCTGTCGGCCGCTGCCCGAGACCGACTGATAGGTGGAGACGATCAGGCGCTCGATCCCGGCGGCGTCGAGGATCGGCTTCAGCGCCACCATCAGCTCCATCGTCGTGCAGTTCGGGTTGGCGACCAGGCCGTTGTGGCCCGAGACCGCGTCGTCGTTCACCTGGGCGACGACCAGCGGGACGTCCTCGTGCATGCGCCAGTAGCTGGTGTTGTCGACGACCACGGCGCCTGCCTCGATCCACTTCGGCGCCCACTCGGCACTCACCTTGCCGCCGGCCGACGAGAGAATCAGGTCGAGGCCCTGGATCGTCTCGTCCGTCATCTCCTGGACCTCGAGCTCCGAGCCGGCGAAGCTCACCTTGCTCCCAGCCGAGCGCGCCGAGGCGAGGGGCCGCAGCTCGGCGACCGGGAACTTCCGCTCCGCGACCACCTCGAGGATCGTCGAGCCGACGGCACCGGTGGCACCGACCACCCCGACTCGGTATTCGCCGTTCGCGGCCATGCCCAAAGAGTACGGGGCGATTACCGCGGACCCTGCTCAAGCCCTGCAGGTTGTGGCTTGAATCAGCCCGAGACGGTCGGGCGGTGCTCCTCCCCCGTCGGGTCTTCCTCCTGAATGGCCCCCTCGCCCAGCTCGAAGGCCGAGTGGAGCGCCTTGACCGCCTCCGGCACGTGATCGGCTCGGATGACGCAGGAGATCTTGATCGGCGAGGTCGAGATCATCTCGATGTTGATCTCGTTCTCGCCGAGGACCCGGAAGACCTTGGCGGCGACACCTGGATGGCTGCGCATCCCCGCGCCGACGATCGAGACCTTGCCCATCGCCTCGTCCTGCTCGATACCGATCTCGGAGTCCTCGATGCGGATCACCTCGACCGCCTTCTCGAGGTCCTCCGCCTCGACCGTGAAGGAGAGATCCGCGCCGCCGTCGTGGGAGACCGGCTCGTTCTGGATGATCATGTCGACGTTGATGTTCGCGTCGGCGAGCGCGCCGAAGATCCGGCCGGCGACTCCAGGCTCGTCGGGCACCCCGGTCAGCGTGACGCGGGCCTCGTCGGTCGAGTGGGTGACTGCGGTTACGAGTGGTCGTTCCATGGTCTCCTGCTCCGAGACGACGAGGGTACCTGTGGCCTCGCTCGCCGAGCTTCGGCAGTGGATGCGGACGTCGTGGTTCCGCGCGTACTCGACGGAGCGAAGCTGGAGGACCTTGGCGCCCGAGGACGCCATCTCCAGCATCTCCTCGTATGAGACCACCGCGAGCTTCCTGGCGTCGGGGACGATCCGCGGGTCCGCGGTGAAGACGCCGTCCACGTCCGTGTAGATCTCACAGACCTCTCCGCCGAGGGCGGCGGCGCGGGCGACTGCGGTGGGGTCTGTGCCGCCCCGGCCGAGCGTGGTGACATCGCGGCTATCCGTCGAGACCCCCTGGAAGCCGGCGACGAGCACGATCGAGTCCTCCTCGAGCGCCGAGCGGATGCGGTCGGCGCGGACGTCGATGATC
>JBKPTM010000113.1:0-1389 GCA_046765935.1 Actinomycetota bacterium
GTCCCCGCGAGAGCCACCAACCGCGAGGTCAGACGCTCCACCTGATCAGGCGAGGCTCCCTTCTGGGCCGCGAAGACCTCAGCGGCACGTTCGAAGGGGACTGAGGTGTCGCAGAGAACCTCGAGTTTCGCGCCGCGCAGCCCCCCGGCCGACTCGATTGCGTCGATCGCGCCCCGTCCACCGTCCGTCGTCGCGCTTCCACCGGCGGCGACGAGGATGCGTGTCGCGCCGGCCTCGATCGCCGCAGTGATCAGCTCGCCCGTGCCCGCGCTGCTGGCCGTCTCGGCGTTGCGCTCTCCCTCGCCGATCAGATCGAGGCCCGATGCCGCCGCGGCCTCGACGATCGCAGTGGACCCGTCGCGTACCAGCGCGTAGTCCGCCTCGATCGGGCGGCCCAGCGGATCGTGCGACTGCGCGGTCCGCGTCTCTCCGCCCATCGCATCGAGGAGCACGGCGCCCGTTCCCTCTCCGCCATCTGCGGCGGGACAGAGATCCGCGGCTGCGCCCGTCCGCTCGAGGCCGCGACCTATCGCCCCGGCGACCTGCTTCGCGCTGAAGGTCCCCTTGAACGAATCCGGAGCGACCAGGAACGTCGCCACGTCAGGCGTAGAGCGACTCGACGTCCTTCTCGAACTTCTCGGCGACGACGTTGCGCTTCACCTTCAGCGTCGGCGTCAGCTCGCCCGTCTCCTGCGAGAGGTCGTGGGGGAGGATCTCGAACTTCTTCACCTGCTCGACCCGGGCGAACTTCTCGTTGATCTTGTCCAGGTGCTCCTGGATGATCGCGCGCATCTCCGGGTTGCGCCGGAGCTCGGCCGGGTCCGCGGGCCAGCCCCTCTCCTCGCAGAGCTTCGCGCACTCCTCCATGTCGAGGGTGACCAGCGCGACCAGGTATGGCCTGCGGTCGCCGATCACGACGCACTGGGAGACGTACTGGTTCTGCTTGATCTCGGCCTCGAGGTTCGCCGGGGTGATGTTCTTCCCGCCCGCCGTGATGATGATGTCCTTCTTGCGGCCGGTAATCGAGAGGTAGCCGTCCTCGTCGAGCTCGCCGATGTCGCCGGTGTGCAGCCACCCGTCCTCGAGTGTCTCCTTCGTCGCCTCGGGATTCTTGTAGTAGCCCTGGAAGATGTTTGGCCCCTTGACCAGGATCTCGCCGTCGTCGGCGATCTTGATCTCGCAGCCCTCGAACGCCCGTCCGACCTTGCCGAACTTGAAGGCATCGGGCCTGGCGACGGTTGCGGCGGTCGAGGTCTCGGTCATGCCCCAGCCCTCGAGGATGAGCACCCCGGCCGCGTCGAAGAAGCGCAGGATCTCGGGGTTGATCGGCGCGGCCCCGGTGACGCAGTTCTTGATGTTGCCGCCGAAGAGAGCGCGGATCTTGGATAG
>JBKPTM010000114.1:0-5673 GCA_046765935.1 Actinomycetota bacterium
ACGCTCTCGTCGTATTCGAAGGTCAGGGTGGGCGTCCTCTTCAGCCTCATCGCGCCGGCGATCTTGCCCTGGAGCACACCATGGGAGGAGCGCAGCCCCGCCAGCGAGCGCTCGCGATCGTCCTCGTTTCCGAGCACGCTCACGTACACCCGCGCGGAGCGCAGGTCGGGCGAGGTGTCTACTCCGGTCACGGTCACAAATCCAATGCGTGGATCCTTGAGCTCAGTGGCAATCGCGTCCCCCAACACTTCTCGAATCGTCTCGTTGACGCGCCGCATCCGAGCGCCAGGCATCGGGGGCGACGATAACAGCAGTTCCCCGAACAAACTCAGGCTGCCCTGAAGCGAACGACAGCTCTCAGCCGCGAATGTCACGGAGGCTGAGCAGGTCGCGCTCAAAGGAGCACCCGTCCGGGCAACGGCTCTCGACGAAGCGGACCAGCCCGTCGGCGCGGTCAGAGACCTCGCCGTCACCGACCAGCGCCACCAGCAGGGTCGAGCGCTGCCACTTGTCGTGCCCGTCGATCTCCGCCACCGAGGCGCCGAAGCGCTGGCGGATGCCGTCCTTGAGTGACTTGACGAGCTTGCGCTTGCCCTTCAGGTCCTGAACGTCCCCGAAATGCAGGCGAATCTCGATCAGCTCGACGAACGGGTTCAAGGCGAACCCGGCCCTACTCCAGAGTCTTCTCTACCTGCCGCGTCTCGAAGAACTCGAGGACGTCGCCTTCCTTGATGTCGGCGAAGCCCTCGAGCACGATGCCGCACTCCTGGCCCTCGTCGACCTCGGCGACGTCGTCCTTGAAGCGCCGCAGCGAACCGACCTTGCCGCTCCAGACGATGGTCCCGTCGCGCACCAGGCGGACGCTCGCGGAGCGGGTCACCTTGCCGTCGGTGACGAGGCAGCCCGCGATCGTGCCGACGCGAGAGGCCTTGAAGGTCTGCTTGACCTCGGCCTGGCCGAGAGCCTCCTCGACCTCCTCGGGCTCGAGTAGGCCCTCCATCGCGGCGCGCAGGTCCTCGGTGACCTTGTAGATCACGGTGTAGGTGCGGATGTCGACGCCCTCCTCCTCGGCGGCGCGCCGGGCCTCGGCGAGCGGGCGGACGTTGAAGCCGATGATGACCGCGTCGGATGCGGCGGCGAGCATCACGTCGGACTCGTTGATGCCGCCCGTCTGGGCGTGGATGACGTTGACCGGCACCTGCTCCTGCGGCAGCTTCGCGATCTCGTCCTCGAGTGCCTCCAGCGAACCGGATACGTCGGCCTTGAGCACGATGTTGAGCTCCTTGAGCCGGCCCTCGCTGGCCCTCTGGAAGACCTCCTCGAGCGTGACCTTGCGCGCTTGGCGCCGCGCGAGCTGCTCGGTCTTCAGGCGGGTCTCGCGCTCCTGGGCGAGCTGACGCGCCTTGCGCTCGTTCTCAACAACCTGGACGTGCTCGCCGGCCTCGCTCACTCCATCGAAGCCGAGGACCTCCACCGGGGTCCCGGGCGTCGCCTCATCCACCCGTTCGCCCTTGTCGTCGAGCATCGCTCGGACCTTGCCCCACACGGGGCCGGCGACAACCGCGTCCCCCACCCGCAGCGTGCCGCGCTGCACCAACACGCCGGTGACCGGGCCACGGCCCGGATCGAGCTCGGCCTCGACGACGGTGCCGGAGGCGGGAGCGTCGGGATTTGCTCCCAGCTCCTCCAGATCTGTCACCAGCACGATCATCTCCAGCAGGTTGTCGAGGCCGTCCTTGGTCTTGGCGGAGACGTCGGCGTAGACGGTGTCGCCACCCCAATCCTCCGGATTCAGGTCCTGCTGGGCGAGCTCGGTGCGGACGCGATTCGGATCCGCGCCCTCCTTGTCGATCTTGTTGACCGCCACCAGGATCGGGACGCCGGCGGCGCGAGCGTGGTCGATCGCCTCGACCGTCTGCGGCATCACGCCGTCGTCCGCCGCGACGACGATCACGGCGACGTCCGTGACGCGGGCGCCGCGAGCGCGCATCGCGGTGAAGGCCTCGTGGCCCGGCGTGTCGAGGAAGGTGAGCGTCTTGCCGTCGTGCTGGACCTGATACGCGCCGATGTGCTGGGTGATCCCCCCGGCCTCGCCGGCCGCCACCTGCGTCTGGCGGATTGCGTCCAGCAGGGAAGTCTTGCCGTGGTCGACGTGGCCCATCACCGTCACTACTGGCGGGCGCCCGACGAGGTCCTTCTCGTCGTCCTCCTCGACCTCCTCCGGCTCCTCGGCCTCCTCCTGGGCGGCCGTGACGATCTCGATCTTGCGATCGAACTGCTTGGCGATCGACTCGACCGACTCGTCGGTGAGCGTCTGGGTGAGGGTGGCCATCTCACCCTCCTTCATCAAGGCCTTGATCACTTCGGCAGCCGACAGGCCCAGTGTCTCGGCGACCTCGCGGACTGTCGCGCCCGAGTTCACCTTGATCGGCGGCTGCTCCTCCGGCTGCTTCAGCTCCCTGTCGCTGGGCTCCTCGAGCAGGGGCCGGCGACGCCGGCCGCCGCGACGGCGCGGTGGCCGGGGCGGTGGCTGGGTCTTGGCGATGTGCTCACGGCGGGCGGCCTGGGAGTCGATGACGACCCGGCGCCGCTTCCTGGCAGGGCCCTTCTTGGCAGGGGCGGACGCCGCGTCTCCGGTGGACTTTGCAGCCGGCTTGGGAGCGGCCTCGGCCTTGGTCGTCTGTGCGGGGGCAGCTTGCTTCGCCGGGGCGGGCTTCGCCTTGGCGGCGGGCTTGGGCTTGGTCGCCGTCGGGGACGTGCCGTCGCCCGAGCCCTTCAGTGCGGCCAGGGCATCGGACTCCTCGACGCTCGACTGGGCTGCCTTCGCCTCGACGCCGGCAGCGTTGAGCGCAGCAAGGAGCTCCTTGCTGGTCAGGCCCTGGGCCTTGGCAATCTCGTGTACGCGCTTCTTCGCCATCTACTCGGTCTTCTGCTCCTCGCCTGCGGTGACCGGGGCCTCTTCGCCCGCTTCCGGCGCGCCGCCGTCCCCTGATGCTTCGGCCTCCTCGTCGGCGTCCGGCACCTCGGCGGCCGGGGCCTCCTCCTCCGCGGGGGCCTCCTCAGCCTCTTCGGCGGGCTCCTCGGCCTCCTCCGCGGGCTCGTCCGACTCGTCGGCCTCCTCCGGGGATTCGTCGGCCTCCTCGACTTCCGCCTCGGCCTCGGGCTCCTCCTCCGCCTCAGCCTCCGGCTCCTCGGCCTCGGCGCTCTCGTCGAACTGACTCTCCGCCTTCTCGACGATCGGCTTGACGGTGCCCTCGTCGGCGTCGGTGTCGGCCAGCGTCGCGACCTCCTCGTCGCTGAGCGGCGTGAGGACGGCGACCTGGTTCGTGCCGAACCGGGCCAGCGCCTGATGCTGGGGCAGCCCGCAGTACTGGGAGCCCTGCAATGCGGCGTTCGGGCAGCGCCGGCCGGTGGTCATGATCGCCATGCAGCGACCGTCGGCGGCCTCCTCACCCTCGTACTCGATGTCCTCCTCCTGCTGGGCAAACTCGGTCTCGGAGGTGATGTCGACCTTCCAGCCGGTCAGGCGAGCCGCGAGGCGGGCGTTCTGCCCGTCACGGCCGATTGCCAGAGACAGCTGGTCGTCGGGGACGATCACCGTCGCCTCCTTGGTCTCGTCGTCGACGAGGACCTCGCGGACCCGGGCCGGCGAGAGCGCCTTGGCGACGAACCGGGCGGGCTCGTCGTTGTACGGAATGATGTCGATCTTCTCGCCGCGCAGCTCGGAGACGACCATCCGGACGCGCGAGCCACGGGGCCCGACGCAGGCCCCGACCGGGTCGACGCCGTCGGCGTGCGAGACGACGGCGATCTTCGAGCGCCAGCCCGGCTCGCGGGCGACGCCCGTGATCTCCACAAGCTTGTCGGCGATCTCGGGGACCTCGAGCTCGAAGAGCTTCTTGATCAGCTCAGGGTTGCGGCGGGAGACGACGATGCTCGGCCCCTTGGTGTCGGCCGAGACGTCGGTGATGACCGCCTTGACGCGCATGCCGTGGTCGTAGCGCTCGTTGTAGACCTGCTCGGATCGGGGCAGCAGGGCCTCGACCCGCTCGCGGAGCTGGACCAGCGTGTAGCGGTTGTCGGACTGCTGGATGATCCCGGTGACCAGCTCGCCGACGCGGTCCTTGTACTCCTCGAACATCATGCCCCGCTCGGCCTCGCGGATCCGCTGGAGGATCACCTGCTTCGCCGTCTGCGCGGCGATCCGGCCGAAGTCATCGGGCGTCACGTCCTGGGTCTCGATCTGGTCCAGGTAAGGCTCGAGGCGCTCCTGCTCGACCTCCGGCTCGGTGGCCTCGCGGCGCTCGCCGGTCTCCGGATCCACGGTCGGGCGGTTGATCTCGATCTCCGGGATCGGCTCACCGGCGGCCTCGGCCGCCTCGGCCGCCTGCAGCTGATCCTCGAACTGCTCGTCGAGCAGGCGCTTCTCGAGGTCCTCGGGGACCTTCAGCTCGTAGACGCGGAAGTCCGCGGTCCCGTGATCGAGCTCCACCTTCGCGTACTTCGCGGCGCCCGGGGTCTTCTTGTAGGCGGAGAGGAGGGCGTCCTGGAGGGCGTCCATCAGGGTGTCCGACGCGATCCCCTTCTCCTGCTCGAGCATCTTTACGGCATCGACGATCTCCTGGGTCATGCCCGCACACCTCCGTTCGTGGCTCCGTCTGACAGCAAATTCGAGCGGCGCACAGCAGCAAGCGGAATCGCCACGGGGCCATCGCCCGAGTCGACGCTGACGCTCTCCTCGTCGGCGCCGGTGAGACGCCCGGTGAAGCTCTTGTGTCCGGCAACCTCCTCGCGCGTCCGCACCCGAACCCGCCGTCCGAGATAGCGCCGGAAATGCTCGGGCTTCGTCAGCGGCCGCTCGGGCCCAGGTGAGGAAACCTCGAGCGAATAGGACTCGAGCAGATCGCGAAGCACGCCGGTGACTCGCTCGCAGAGGGCGATGTCGACGCCCTCGGGCGAGTCGATCACCAGGCGGAGGCTTTCGGTGGCGGGACGCTCGAGCGCGAGCAGCTCGACGTCCGGCTCCTGATCGCGGAGCCGGTCCTCGACGGTGCTCTGAATCTGCTCTAGCTCTGTGTCCATCTCGGTTCTATCCCTCCAAGTGTCCCGGTTCGGGACCCAAAAAAAGGCGGGCGCTCGCCCACCTTTCGACACGCGGTTCGGTGCGAAAAAAGGTTCCTGGCGAGTATAGCCCCGTGCCTGAGGCTCGCAAGCCGGGCTCTCAGACCTCGAGCAGCACCGTCACCGGGCCGTCGTTGATCAGCGCGACTCCCATGCAGGCGCCGAAGACGCCCTTCTTCGCCCCGGCCTGATCGCAGAAGCGGTCGTAGAGGGGTTCCGCCTGCTCGCCGGGCGCCGCCTCGACGTAGCTCGGCCGGTTTCCCTTGCGGGTGTCGCCGTAGAGGGTGAACTGGCTGACGCAGAGGATCTCCCGATCGCCGAGCGGCTCGTTCATCCGACCCTCGGCGTCGTCGAAGATCCGCAGGGCGCGGACCTTCTCGGCCAGACGGTCGGCCTGGGCCTCGGTGTCATCGCGTGAGACGCCCAGTAGCACGAGCATGCCCGGGCCGATCTGAGCGACCCTCTCCCCCTCCACGTCGACAGCCGCCTGGCTGACGCGCTGGACCAGCGCCCTCACTCAGCCGCTCGCCGCGAGTCTCTCTCGGTAGATCC
>JBKPTM010000115.1:0-5998 GCA_046765935.1 Actinomycetota bacterium
GTACAACGAGCTGCTCGAGGCCTTCATGTCGGTCGCCGACCGCGGCTGAGTTCCTCCTTCACAGAATCGATACGGGGATTGGACATCTCGTTAACCGGGCCGCCTTCTCCGCTTCCTAGATTCGCCGGCCTCACGACGCACGGCGCTGAACCGGCGTCGATTCGAAAGGAGATCCAGGTGATCAGAAGGAAGCAGGCAGTTGCGCTCGTTGCGGGCGCGGCGATCGCGGGCGGGGCGAT
This sequence comes from Actinomycetota bacterium, assembly GCA_046765935.1. Classification (GTDB taxonomy): domain Bacteria; phylum Actinomycetota; class Thermoleophilia; order Solirubrobacterales; family 70-9; genus DASUPK01. The sequence goes on from JBKPTM010000115.1 coordinate 240, forward strand.
TTTCGTCGCGGCCGGATCGGCGAGCTCCCCAAACAGCCCGGTGCTGACGGGCGTTCAGGCGCCGAACACGAAATCTGACGGCTTCGCCCCGGCCAGCAAGCTCTCTCCGGAGCTCTCCCAGGTGGTCGTCGCGCAGGGCTCGACCAGGCTGGAGAACACCTCGAGCCTCAGCTCCTACTACGGCTACGACAACGACACCCTCAATTCGGCGGGCGAGCCAGTCATGGTGCCGACGTCGACCAACCCGACCGAGGCGCACAAGACCGAGCCGGACAAGAACACCTACCTGACCTTCAAGAAGGGCCTTGCGGGTGCGGACCCCCACTACGACTACGGAACCCACTTCCTCTTCCAGGGCCACGAGGGAGGGACACAGACGGGCTGCACCAATCCGGTCGGGTCGATCTCCTGCGGATACATCACCAGGATCAACCTGGACGCCGACGCAGCCCATCGGGTCACCCTGCTCGCGACCCAGGACGCGAGCGGCAACGCGATCGCGACGATCGACGGCTCGACCTGGGATCCGTGGGCCCAGAGGCTGCTCCTCACCACCGAGAATGCGAACGCGCCGACCTACGCCGCGACGCCGGGCTATCCATCGACGGTGACCGACGTCTCCGGCGCGCTCGGCCGGGGCGGTTACGAGGGCATCCAGAACGATGACGACGGCAATCTCTGGATCGCCGAGGACATCGGCGGCTCCAACAAGGGCGCCACCGTCGCCCGCAGGCCGAACAGCTTCCTCTACCGCTACGTCCCGGAACACAAGGGGGACCTGGCGCACGGGAAGCTGCAGGTCCTGCAGGTGCTGAACGACTCGCACCAGCCGATCACATTCGACAGCGAGGCCGCCGTCAACAACCCGGATCAGGTAGCCCTGCATACCTACGGCAACTCGTTCGAGACGAGGTGGGCGACGGTTCACGACACCGCGGTCGACGGGTCGGCGCCGTTCAACGCGAACGCGCTGGCGAAGACCCCGCTGGCGACTCATCCGGGCAACGTCGGCACTCCGTTCAAGCGGCCGGAGAACGGCGTGTTCCGGCCCGGCTCCGATTTCAAGCAGTTCTTCTTCGATGAGACCGGAGACACGAACGCGACCAGCCCGGAGAACGACACGGCCGGAGGGTGGGGGTCGGTGATGAAGCTCACCCAGAGCGACCCGAGCGCCAGCACCGGGAGCCTGACCCTGTTCTACAAGCCGGATGGGGCGCACAGCTCGTTCGACAACGTCACCTTCCTCTCCAGGAACGTGATCGCGTTCGTCCAGGACATGGGCGACGGGTTGCACACCCAGCTGAACGCGCTCGACTCGGGCTACACGTTGAACGTGACGCTCGACTACTCGGACCCGTCGAACCATCCGGTGCGCTGGCTGGCCGAGGGTCGCGATGCGTCGGCGACGCTCGACGGCAGCGCCACCCCGACGGGGTTCGGTAAGAACGACGGCGACAACGAGATCACCGGCGTCTACGTCTCTGACGGGGACACCGGCAAGGACGGGGTTCTCGGCGACGACGTGCCGAACCTGAACAACGACCGCTGGCGCTGGTTCTACACCCAGCAGCACGGTGACAACCCGACCTACGAGGTGATTCCGGCTGGTCGGGGAGACGACTAGGGGTTCATTCAGAAGCCGGACAAGGCAGGGCCTGGGTGGCAACGCCCGGGCCCTGCCGTTTGTCCAGCAGAACGGCATTCGATGGTTTTCCCGGTTGTTTTCGCCCGATTCCCTCTCTTAGGCTCGCCCTGATTGGGTCGCCGGAACTGGGGTCAGTCGCCGAGGGTGGATTGATGGCAGCACCGATGCGTTTCAGCGGGAGACAGCGCAGGCGAGCGCTGCGCTTCGCGATCGCCGGCAACACGCTTCCGGTGGCGGTCGCGACGCTGACCGACTTCGGCTCCCACCACGCGATCTTCTTCGTCGGTGCCGTGGGCGCCTGCCTCGCGCCGGTCGTGATCATCCTGGCCACGCGGAGGCACCCGGTTCCGTTCTACGCCGCCGCGTACGGCGGGATTCCGGCCCTGACGATGATGCAGGCGTACAGCGGCGGGGTCAGCTCGGGCTATTCGGTGCTTGTGATGATGGCGATGATCTGGTTCGGCCTGCAGACGAGTGACCGCGAGCTCGCCGTCGGCATGGGGGTGCTGGCGATCTGCTCCTACCTGCCGATGCTGATCTTCGGCTCGCCCGCCTACCCGGTCAACTGGGGCCACGCCACCCTGATCGTGATGGTCGGGGCGAGCGTCGCGCTGTCGCTGCGGGCCCTGACACGGGAGACCGTGAAGCTCAACGAGCGCCTGCTGCGTGACGCGACGATCGACGACCTCACCGGCCTGCTCAACCGGCGCGGCTGGCGGATGACCGCGGAGCGCGAGCTGGCCCGCGCCGCGCGTGACGGAACCTCGATCGCGCTGGTGGTCCTCGACCTCGACCGCCTCAAGGAGATCAACGACACCCGCGGCCACGACGAGGGCGACCGGGCACTCTGCAAAACCGCCGAGCGGATGCGCTCCGCGTTCCGAGCGGGAGACGTACTGGCGCGGCTGGGCGGCGACGAGTTCGGTGCGCTCCTGATGGACAACTCGGACGGACAGGCGATGTCCGCCGTCGAGCGCCTGCGGGAGACGACGCCGGAGCTGGCGAGCTTCTCCGCCGGGGCGGCCGCCTGGAATCACAGCGAGTCGCTGGAGGAGCTGATGCGGCGTGCAGACGTCGCCCTCTACGCCGCGAAGACAGACGGCGGGAACCGGGTCGAGCGCGCGCCGGCGCGGCTCGAGCCCAGCCGGCCGTTTTGAGGTCCTTCGATCCGGTCCGCGTGGGGGAGCTCGAGTGCGATGCCTGGGTCGCCTATTACATGCGGCGCTGGGGGCCGTTCCTGCGCGCGAGCCCGCTGAGCGCAGAGAAGCGTGCGGAACTCATCTGCTCCTACACGGGCCTTCGCAGCGCCGTCGGCAGCTGACCGGGCTCTTCTACTTGTGCTTCTTTCGCGTCTTCTCGGCCGCGTCCACGACGTCCCCGACCTGCTCCCCGAAGGAGCGAACCTGGCGCGCCGTGTTCATGAGCTTGTCGACATCGACCTTGCTCAGGTCCATGTTCTTCACGGACTTAGGCAGGTGAACGCTGCGCAGCGCGTGCAGCGGACGCCGCGAGTCGTTGCGGCTTTTCAGCGCCACACCTCCGGCGATCCCCGCCAGCGCCGCGCCACCAGCCACAAGCGGCGTCTTCGCCTTCGAGGCGAGCTCGGCGACCTTCCCGCCGGCTTTCGCTACCGCGCCGTTCTGAGAGGTCTGCCGACCTCTCGTTCCTGCCGAGGTGCGCTGTGAGCCGGATGTGCTGCTGCGACGCGATGCCGTCGACCTCCCCTTCGTCGAGCCACTTCGCTTGGAACTCGACCGGGCACTGCCGGCAGCGCCGTTCCTACTCTTCGATCTGGTTGAACTCGAGCGGCTGCGGGTTGACCGGCTGCTCGAGGATCGCGTTGTCTGGGCCATGGGTTTATCCCCTCACTTGGCTTTCCTTGCCAGCTGCGCCTTTCGCACCGGCGGTCCATCTGGACCTACCCGGTGAGCAGCAGATTTGAACGGCCGGTTGCGTAAGTGTTGAACGGCGGGATTCGGGTAACCGCCGAACACGATGCACCGAGTTGACGAGGAGGGCGGGCAGGATGCCCCCGCAGAAGTCCAAATCCAGCGGTAAGAAGAGCCGCTCCAGCAGAAGTTCTTCGAAGAAGTCCAAGAGTCGGTCGTCTTCGTCGCGCTCGCGCTCGAGCTCCGGAAGCCGGTCATCCGGATCGAGCCGATCCTCATCTACCCACAACCGCTCCGGGGCGCGAACGGAATCGCGGCGTGTGGAGAGCGACTCCGACACCCAGGCGCCGCGGGACAAGAGCAAAGGCAGCTCCAACGGCCGCAGCTCTTCCCGCAGCCGGAAGCGAAAGCGGGAGGAGTTCCCCGACTACTCGGTGCTCGACCCGAAGGAGCTGGATGACGACCAGGGGCCGGATGTCCTGGCCGACATCCCAGTCATCAAGGTGGACAAGATCGACATCGAGGTCGATGACCTCGATGCCCGCGTGGCCGTGCTGGCCAAGGTCCGGAAGCTGCTCAACATCAGCGTCGGCGCGCAGGCCCACCTCGGCCAGGTCGAGCTCAAGATCGAGGGCGTAGAGGCGCAGGCGCTGCTCAAGGCCCGTCTCGAGAACGTCAACAAGATCCTCGAGCGAGTGCTGCTCTCGTTGGATCGCAACCCCGAGTTGCTGGAGGGCATCGGAAAGGCCGTGGAGGAGGTCGGCGGCGGCACTGGCCATCTGCTGGACGAGTCCGGCGACGCCGTCGAGGACGTCGGCGAAGGCGCTGGCGAGGCTCTACCCGAGATCGGCAAGGGCGCGGGCTCGGCGGTCGGCAACGTCGGCGAGGGTGCCAACCAGGCGCTCGAGGGTGTCGGCCAGGGTGCCAAGCAAGCGCTACCAGAGGTCGGCCAGGGCGCGAGCCAGGCACTCGGCGAGGTCGGCCAGGGCGCGAGCCGCGGAGTTGCGGGAGTCGGTCAGGGCGCCGCCCAAGGAGTCGAGGGCGTGGGACAGGGCGCCGGCCAGGCGGCCCAGGGACTCGGCCAGGGCGCAGCGCAGGGCGTTCAGGGCGTCGGGCAGGGTGTCCAGCAGGGAGTCGGACAGCTGGCTGGACAGCAGGGGCAACAGCAACAGCCCCAACAGCAACAGGCTCAGCAGCAACAGCCTCAGCAACAGCAGCAACAGCCTCAGCAACAGCAGCAACAGCCTCAGCAAGCCCAGGCGCAGAAACAGCAAGGGGGAGGCGGATAGTGGCGACGAGGTCCAAGAAGTCGAGATCCTCAAAGTCGCGTTCTTCGAGTAGCAGTGGCTCCAATCGCTCTCGCTCGAGTGGGAGCAATTCCCGCCGCAGCCGCTCCAGCTCCAACGGCAAGTCGATGTCGCCGAGGTCCGACGCGCGGTCGGCTTCGCAGAAGACCGAGAAGTACCGTTTCGCCAAGAACGTCGAGGGTCGAGCGACCGTCGCCGAGCGCGAGTACCGCGACTACTCCACCTCGCCGCTGGCGGAGACGGGCCAGGACCCGGACGTCCTCCTCGACGTCCCGGTCATCAAGGTCGACAAGATCTACCTCAAGCTTGCGGATCTCCAGGCCCATGTCGCGCTCAAGGCCCAGGTGCTCGACCTCGTCAGCCTCGATGTCGGTGTCGACGTTCGCTTGGGCAAGCTCGAGATCGACATCGAGGGCATCGAGGCGCAGGCTCTGCTCAAGGTTCGGCTCGATCGCGTCGCCGCGATCGTCGATCGCGTGATGACCACGATCGACCGCAATCCGGAGCTCGTCCACAGCCTCAGTGAGGCGGTCCAGGACATCGGCGCAGGGGCCGGCGACATGGTCGGCGAGGCCGGCGAGGCGGTCGAGGAAGTCGGCGAAGGCGCCGGGGAGGCCGTTCCCGAGATCGGCAAGGGCGTCGGCGATGCGGTCGACCAGGTCGGTCAGGGCGCGGGCAAGGCCGTCGGCGACGTCGGCGAGGGCGCCGGTCAGGCGGTCGGTGAGGTCGGCGAGGGCGCCGGTCAGGCGGTCGGTGAGGTCGGCGAAGGCGCGGGCCAGGCCGTCGGCGACGTCGGCGAGGGCGCCGGTCAGGCAGTCGGAGACGTCGGCGAGGGCGCCGGTCAGGCCGTCGGCGACGTCGGTCAGGGCGCCGGACAGGCAGCGGGCAACCTCGATCAGCTTGCGGGCGGTGTCGGTC
>JBKPTM010000116.1:0-6769 GCA_046765935.1 Actinomycetota bacterium
GAACCAGCCGCCCTTGAAGTAGAGCGCCCACCCGCCGGGTGTGCCCTGGGGGATGCCCCAGCGCTCGTAGGAGACGATTCTCCGCAGCAGGCCCATCGCGTACTTGCGGTGGAGCTTCGGCAACAGCCCGCGGATGCGCGCAAAGAGGCGGGCCTGGTCGCGAGCGGTCACCTGGCAGCCGCCCCAGACCGGGTTGGCGGCGAAGCGTCGCATCCGGGCGCGGTGCGCGAGGCGGTTGAGGCCGTCGACGCCGACCCGCTCGTAGATCGCACTCGCCGCGTCGTTATCGGAGATCCGGATCATCGGGCCCAGCAGGCGCCGCTCGGCCGGGCGCAGGGCGCGGCGCCTGACGTCCCTGCGGTTCAGGTAAGCGACCAGCAGCATCGCCTTGACCAGGCTGGCCGACGAGTACTGCACCGCGCGCCGGAAGCCGTGGATGCGGCCGCGCTCGTCGATCACCGCGAAGGACGCGCTTCCCGTCCGCCCCTGGAGGAACTCAGTGGCGTCCCGCACACGCTGGTGCCAGGGGAAGGCGTGCGGCGGCGCTCCCTGCTTCGCCGCGAGCGCCTGCGACGCCGCCGCGCCGGCCAGCACGAATGCGGCGACCGCGAGGAGGACTAGACGTTCAGGTAATAGCCGCCGCGGTACTGGCGCGGGCCGCTGAAGACCTTGACGGAGGGCGCGGGGCTCTGCGTCAGCCGGGGGGAGTGGCCCGAGGCGGGACCACCTGTGCGCTGCTGTCCGACCGTCGTGAGCGAGAGCTTCGCGTTCAGGTTCTGAGTCGAGTTCGGTGGCATCTGATCTCCCTTTTCGCCGCGCTGTACTCATGACCTTCGTCCTTTCCGGCTCTCGCGACCAGCGGGCAAACCCCGGGAGTTGCCCGCCTCAAATCACGCGGCCTGCGTCCGTGGTTTTCCCGGATGAGGTGCGACGGCGAGACGCGCCAACCGCCGGCACCGTATGGCACCGACCGATCCGCTCGACCCCCCATCCGGGGGGTTGGACCCGCTTACGGTGGCGTAACCCACTCGTCTTTGCTGGGGTAGGCCCTTGAGAATGCTCAGCGAGCAGGAATCGCTCAGCTCCGAGGCCCTGGACGTGGTCGTGCGGCTTCTCTTCGAGCTCGAGGAGGAGCGGGGGCTCGACGACTTCTATGACCGCCTCTGCGAGGCGATCTGCCTCCAGACCTCGATGGAGCGCGCCGTCCTCTTCCTCTACGACGCCGAGCGCAGGATGGTGCTGCCCGCGGGCAGTCACGGCGTGTACCGCGAGTTCATCCAGCACGGCTACGGGACCCTCGAGGAGACCCCGATCGCCCAGCGCGCCCTGGCCGAGGACCGGGTGGTCGAGACGACCGACCTCGATCGCGACGTGCCCGCCCGCTACTCGAACCTGCCTGGGGTCGTGAAGCTCACCTGCACGCCGGTCGCGGCCGCCGGGCGCTGGCTGGGGGTGATCTTCGCCGACCGCGACGGGCAGCCGTTCGCCACGACCTCGCACGAGCGCTCCACGATGCACGCGCTCGGCCGGACCGCCGCGCTCGCCAGCCACGTCCGCGAGGTGACTCGCCAGCTCGAGCGCAGCCGCCGCCTCTCGGAGCGGATCGACCTGGCCCGGGAGGTGCACGAGCGGGTAACCCAGCGGCTCTTCGGGGTCTCGATGGCGCTCGGGTCGGATCGCCCGCTCGCCGACGAGGACCGCGAGCGCTGCGCCGCCGAGATCAAGGCCGCGCTCGGCGACCTGCGCGAGGCGTTGATCGGCTCGGCCGGCAGCTCGCTGATGGAGCTCGCCGACGGTGGGCTGCGCTCGGAGCTCGACCGTCTCGGCCGCCAGTACAAGCGCCTGCCCCTGATCGTGGACTGGCGGGACGGCGTCGATGTGCCCGAGAGGTTCGAGCCGCTCGCCGTCTCGATCCTGAACGAGGCGCTGCGCAACGCCGAGAAGCACGCCGATCCGAGCGAGGTGCGGGTGACGATCGACGCCCCGGACGGGGCCTTCTTCCTCGAGGTTCGAAATGACGGCCTTGCGCCCGCGGATGGCGGCGGAGGTGGCTCGCGGATGGGGCTGCGCCTCGCCTCCTACGAGGCGCTGCAGCGAGGGGGAATGCTGGAGTACGGCCGGGAGGAGGATCAGTGGCGAGTGCGCCTGGTGCTGCCGAGCAACTGAACGGCAACCGCAAGCTGAGCGTGCTCGTCGTGGACGACCACGCCGTCGTCCAGTGGGGCTTCCGCCTGCTGCTCGGCCGCCAGCCCTGGATGGGGGAGTGCGCCGTCGCCTCGAACACCGAGGAGGCGGTGGAGCTCGCGCGGCAGGGAACGCCGGACGTGGCGCTGGTCGACCTCTTCCTTGGAGAGCGCTCGGGCGCCGAGCTCTGCGAGGCGCTGCGGGAGGTCTCGCCGAAGACACGGGTCCTGTTGATCTCCGGAGCCGGCTGGATCTCGCCGGAGGCGGCCAAGGCGGCCGGAGCCTCCGGCTTCGTCTCGAAGGACTGGAGCGCCGACGAGGTCGCGAACGCCGTCCGGATGGTGGGACGCGGCATGACCGTCTTCGCGCGCCAGGCCGAGGGGCCGGCGACACCGCTATCGCCCCGCGAGCGCGAGGTCCTCGAGCTGATCGGCGCCGGCAAGACCAACCGCGAGATCGCCGAGCGCCTCTTCCTCTCACCCCACACGATCAAGGACCACACGACCGCCCTCTACCGCAAGCTCGGGGTCCGGAATCGCGCCGAGGCGGCGCGCAAGGCCGAGCAGCTCGGGCTCGGCAGCGGCCGCAGGTAGCGGCGGACCTCGACCCCCCGCCCGTCCCCCTGAACCCCCCCGAACGGGGGACATGGGCCCCACGGTCCTTCACCCGGCGGAGCGGTGGGGGTAGGCATTGTGCATGGACGCCAGCAGTGCCCAAGCTGTCCTGTTCCCGGGACAGGGAGTCGGTGACGGCTCCAGCCGCGAGATCGTGGCCGCCGTCAGGCCGGACCTGCTCGAGCTCGCGAGCGAGCTCGTCGGCGAGGACCCCTTTGAGCGGATGTCCGAGGGGACGTCCTTCGCTCAGCCCGCCGTCTACTGCGCCTCGCTCGCAGGCTATGAGCAGCTGGGCCGTCCGCATGCCGACTACTTCGCCGGCCACTCGCTCGGTGAGGTGGGTGCCTTGGCCGCGGCCGGCGCGCTCGATGACGCCGACGGCGTGCGGATCGTCGTCGCCCGCGGCCGGGCCATGGAGGAGGCGGCCGGCCGCGGCGAGGCCGGCGGCATGCTCGCCGTCGGAAGCGAGCATGAGGGTGCCGCGTCCCTCGCGGCCGAGCACGGCCTGACGCTGGCCAACGAGAACTCGCCGCAGCAGTTCGTCCTCTCCGGCCCGTTGGCCGCGATCGAGGCCGCGGAGGCCTCCGCCAAGGGCTCAGGCATCCGGGCCAAGAAGCTCGCGGTCGCCGGCGCCTTCCACACCAAGGCGATGTCATCCGGCGTTGGCCCCTTCCGCAAGGCGCTCGATCAGATCGAGTTCCGAGAGCCGGATGCGCCCGTGATCTCCTCGACCACAGCTGAGCCATTCGGCGATGACGTAAGAGGGGCGCTGGCGGCGTCGCTCGTCAGTCCGATCCGGTGGACGGCGGTGCTCGGCCGGCTCAGGGAATTGGGCGTGACCCGCTACCTGGACGTCGGCCCCGGCAAGGTGCTCGCCGGGCTCGTCCGCCGGACGATCGATGACGCCGAGACCGAGACCCTCGCGAGCCGGGAGTCGGCCGTTGCCTGAGCTCGACCCCGGACAGGGCTGGGAGGTCGACTCCTCGCTGGTCGACCCGGAGGGTCTGGTCGCCCGGGCGACCGGAGTGACGAGCCGCAACGGCTCGGCGCCCACGGTGGCGCCCGGAATCGCGGCGATCGCCGCCCACCTGCCCGACCGGGTGGTCGAGAACGAGGAGCTCGCGGCTCCGCTCGGCGTCGACTCCGACTGGATCTCGTCGAGGACCGGCATCCAGCGCCGCCGCCGGGCACAGGGCGAGACTCTCGTCGACCTCGCAGCCGTGGCGGGGGCTCGGGCGCTCGTCCTGGCTGAGGTCGACCCCGCCGAGCTCGACCTGGTCCTGGTCGCGACCTTCACTCCGGATCAGCTTCAGCCCCACGCCGCCCCGCTGGTCGCCGACCGGCTCGGGGCCAGGACCGCTGGGGCGATGGACATCGGCGCCGCCTGCACGGGCTTCCTCTCCGCCCTGGCGCTCGCGGCCGCGCAGCTCGAATCGGGCCGCGCTCGCGCAGCGCTCGTGGTCGGCGCCGAGTTGCTCAGCACGGTCACCGACTTCGGCGACCGGCGCACCGCCGGCCTCTTCGGCGATGGCGCCGGCGCCGCGGTCGTGACCGCCGGCGGTCCCGGGCAGATCGGTCCGGTCGCGCTGCGCTGCGACGGCGGGCGCGGCGACCTGATCCAGGCCAGTCACGAGGAGCGCCTGGTCAGGATGGACGGCCGGGCCACCTTCCGCGCTGCGGTGGCCGCGATGAGCGACGTCACCCAGGAGGTCGTCTCGGACGCCGGCCTGGCTCTCGAGGAGATCGACCTCTTCGTCTACCACCAGGCCAACTCGCGGATCATCTCCGCCGTCGGCGAGCGGCTCGGACTGCCCGGCGACCGCGTGATCGACTGCCTCGCCGAGTACGGGAACACCTCCGCGGCCAGCATCCCGATCGCACTCTCGCAGGCGGCGGGCCAGGGGATGCTGCGCCCGGGGTCGCGCGTGCTGCTCTCCGCCTTCGGCGCGGGCCTCACCTGGGGCGCGGGGATCGTCGAGTGGGAGGGGGTGGCGTGAGCGTTGATGCGTGGGCGCGCGACAGCGCGTCCCTTTTGATGGCGAAGCCTGAGGAGGCAGACGTTCGTACCACCGGCTGCGCGCTGGTCACCGGCGCCTCCCGCGGGATCGGTGCGGCCACGGCGCGCGCACTCGCCGAGGACGGCTGGTCGGTGGGCATCAACTACAGCCGCGACCGCGACGGTGCCGAAGCGGTCGCCGGCTCCATCGAGGAGGCCGGCGGCACCGCGCTCGCGCTGGGCGCGGACGTCGCCGACGCCACGGCCGCCGACGAGATGGTCGCCCGCCTCACCGACGAGCTCGGGCCGGTCCTGGTGCTGGTCAACAACGCGGGCATGACGGCGGACAACCTCTCGATGCGGCTCAGCGACGAGGACTGGACCCGGGTTCTCGACGTCAACCTGACCGGCGCCTTCCGGCTCACCCGCGCCGCTCTCGGCCCGATGATGCGCCAGCGATTCGGCCGGGTGATCAACGTCTCCTCGGTCGTCGGCCTGCGCGGCAATCCCGGCCAGGCCAACTACGCGGCCTCCAAGGCGGGGTTGATCGGCTTCACCCGCACGGTGGCGGCCGAGGTCGCACGCCGCGGCGTGACCGTGAACGCCGTCGCCCCGGGCCTGATCGAGACCGAGCTGACACGCGACTTCACGGGCAATGGCACCGAGCAGAACGCCTCGACCGCCCTGCTCGACGCAATCCCCGCCCGCCGCACCGGAACGCCCGAGGAGGTCGCGGCCTGCATCCGCTTCCTCGCCTCCGATCAGGCGGGCTACGTGACCGGGGCAGTCCTGCCCATCGACGGCGGCATGTCCGCCTGAACAACCAACCGAGAGAAAGGAGACCGATGACAACCGCAACCAAGGACCAGGTGCAAGAGAGGGTGATCTCCGCCCTCGTCGAGTTCGGCGAGGAACCGGAGAACGTGAAGCCCGACTCGCGCTTCGAGGACCTCGACATCGACTCGCTCGACCTCGTCGAGCTGGCCCAGGTGATCGAGGACGAGTACAAGATCGAGGTGACGGACGCCGACATGGACAAGATCGCGACCGTTCAGGACGTGGTCGACTTCGTGGCCGAGCGCCAGTCATGACCCGGCGGGTTGCGATCACCGGGATCGGCTCGGTCACGCCGCTCGGCGTCGGCGCCCAGGCGCTGCACGAGCGCTGGGCCGCCGGCGAGTCCGGGATCGAGGACGGCCTCGGCCGTTGCTCGGACTTCGAGCCGACCGACCATCTGACTCGCCGTCAGGTGCGCCGCACCGACCGCTTCACGCAGCTCGCTCTGGTGGCGGCCGGCGAGGCGATCTCACAGGCCGGCCTCGACGAGGCCCCCTACGACCGCGGCGAGATCGGCTCGGTCATGGGGACCGGGATCGGCGGGCTCTCGACGATCGAGTCGGAGCACATCACGCTCCGCGAGAAGGGGCAGCGCGCGGTCTCGCCCCACTGCGTGCCGCAGATGATGGCCAACTCGGCCGCCGGTGCGCTCGCGATCGAGCACGACCTGCGCGGTCAGTGCTACGGCACCGTGTCCGCCTGCGCAGCCGGGGCTCACGCCCTCGGTGCCGCCGCGCGCATGGTCCAGCACGGCGATGCGGTCGCCTGCGTCGCCGGCGGCAGTGAGGCGGCGATCACCGACCTCGCCATGGCCGCCTTCGCCGAGATGGGCGCGACCTCGCCCAGCGGCATCTCGCGGCCCTTCGACCGCAGGCGGGACGGCTTCGTCATGGGCGAGGGCGCGGGCGTGATGGTGCTGGAGGACGCCGAGACGGCCGAGCTGCGCGGCGCCGAGATCCTCGGCTACCTGACGGGCTACGGCGCCACGGCCGATGCGCACCACATGACCGCGCCGGAGCCGACCGGCGACGGCGCCGCCCGCGCGATCCGGAAGGCGATGGCCGACGCGGAGATCGAGCCGGGCCAGCTCGCCTACGTCAACGCACACGGGACCTCGACCCCGCTCAACGACCGCTCC
>JBKPTM010000117.1:0-5394 GCA_046765935.1 Actinomycetota bacterium
AGCTCGCCGGCCATCCGCTCGAGCTCCTCCTCGCTCAGCTTCAGCCGCGCGAGCCTGGCGACGTGCTCGACCTGCTCTCTCTCGATCATGCGCCGGATCATAGGTACGTCACGTCCTGGCCAGCTGGCCAGTTAGGATGCCCGCGCCATGACGGGGGAGAAAGCCGAGCGCTTCGTCGTTCTCAACCTGCGCTTGATGGCGATCGGCTTCGCCATCACCGGGTTCTTCTTCATCGCCTGGCCGGACGGGACGCTCGCGCGACTGACCGAGCTCGGCCACCACTTCGGCTTCCACACGTCCGCTCCGAAGACCGAGGAGCGGCTCTGGCTGTCGCTGGGCTTCGCCTACATGGTGGTGATCACGGCGCTGGCGTGGATCGCGTCCACCGACGTGGTCCGCTACCGCCCGATGCTGCTGGCCCTCGCCGCCGGCAAGGCCGCCTCCTCGATCACCTCCTGGATCTTCTTCATCGAGGACGACGTCTTCGCCTACCTGCTCAACGGCATCGTCGATGGCTTCCTCGTCTTTGCCTCGCTGCTGCTCTGGTCGCTTGCCGGCCGGATCGGCACGCCCGCCGCCCCGCCCTGAAGGCGCCCGCCGGGGCTCCGGGCCGCCGAGCTTCGAACTCTGCGAGCGATCGCGGAGGCGCTCGCCCCTGGTGAGGATGGGCTGCCAGCGGCCGAGCGGCAGATCCCGGTCGCCGAGCCGCTGGCGCGCTTCCTCTCGCGCCTGCCGGCGCGCACCGTCCAGGTGGTGCGTCTCGCACTGCGCGTCTTCGAGTGGCTGCCCTTCCCCTGGCGCTTCAGCAGGCTGAGTGTCGAGGCCCGCGGCGAGTACATGGCGAAGATGGAGGGCTCGCGCTTCGCGCTCTACCGCGACCTGCTCCTGCTCGCGAAGCTCCTGGCGATGGTCGGCTGGGCGCGCGACGAGCGCGTTCGCAACGCGATCGGCTTCGAGTACCGCTGCGCCGTCGCCGAGGGCGCGCCGCAGCCGGAGCCGACCGCCATCGGCGACCTCGAGCCGCGCGGCGAGGGCGAGGAGTGCGACGTCGCGATCGTGGGATCGGGAGCCGGCGGAGCCGCCGCGGCGGCGGCCCTGGCGGAGGCGGGGCTCGACGTGCTCGTGCTCGAGTCCGGTCCCTATGTCGATCACACCACCTACCCGAGCGATCCCCTGGACGGGCTGCCGCTCTTCTACCGCGACGGTGGCATGACGATCGCCACCGGCAAGCCCGCGATCCCAGTGCCCGTCGGCCGCACGGTCGGCGGCACCACCGTGATCAACTCGGGCACCTGCTTCCGCGCTCCCGGCGAGGTACTGGAGGAGTGGCGAGACCGCGAGGGCGTGGAATGGGCGAACGACCTCGAACCGCTCTACGAGGCCGCCGAGGAGGTGCTCGCGGTCACCCCGCTCGACCTCGAGACCCTCGGGCGCAACGGCCAGCTCTGCGCCGAGGGGGCGCGGGCAGTGGGCGCCAGCGGCGGGCCGATCAGCCGCAACGCCGGTCGCTGCGTGCAATGCAGCTCGTGCCCGCTCGGCTGCCGCATCGACGCGAAGCGGGCCGCCCACGTCTCGTACCTCCCGCGGGCCGTCGCCGCGGGGGCGCGGGTCCGGGCCGGCGTCCAGGTGCAGCGCGTCGTTACCGAGGACGGTCGGGCGACGGGCCTCGCCTGCCGGGCCGGGTTTCCGACGACTGGACCGCAGGAAATGCGGCGCAACGGCCGCCCCGCCGCCGGGCGCGACTGGACGGTCCGGGCCAAGGCCGTGATCAGCGCCGGAGGGGCCTTCGGCACGCCCGAGCTGCTGCTCCGCTCCGGGCTTCGCCATCCGGCGCTCGGCCGGCATCTTCACATTCACCCCGCCGCCTGGATCGGCGCCCGCTACGAGGAGGAGGTGCGCGGCTGGGAGGGCGTCATGCAGAGCTACTACGTCGACCAGTGGCAGCCGGAGGGCATCCTTCTGGAGGCGACCTTTACCCCACTCTCCTTCGGTGCGCAGTGGCTCCCGGGCGCGGGCGCGGCGTTCACGGACCGCGTCGCCAACTTCGACCACATCGCCTCGATCGGCGTCCATCTGCACGACCGCTCGGAGGGCCGGGTCGGGGTGACCTCGAACGGCTCGCTCCGGCTCTCCTACCACCTGCTCGACGAGGAGGCGAGGCAGATCCAGTTCGGCATCGCCCGAGCCGCCGAGATCCACTTCGCCGCAGGTGCGACCGAGGTCTACCCCAACGTCGGCCCGGTCTCGGTGATCAAGCGCGGCGAGCTCGATCAGTTCGAGTCGCTGAGGCTGCGGCCGGCGGACCTGCGCCTCGAGGCCTTCCACCCGATGAGCACCGCGCGAATGGGGGCCGATGCGGACGCGAGCGTCATCGACACGAAGGGAGCGGTGCGCGGCACGGACGGCCTCTACGTCGCCGACGCGAGCCTGCTGCCGACGTCCGTCGGCGTCAATCCGATGATGACGATCATCGCCTGCGCGACGCACGTCGCAAACGACGTGGCCGACTCACTAAGCCGTTGAAGGCGTAGCCCGCGGCTCCTGCAGTCCCAGGTAGCCGCCGAGCGTGATCCCGGCCGCCGCGATCAGGCCGAGCCAGGCGCCGACCTCCCGATCGATGTCCCCGCCTCCGGGAGGATTGATCAGCCGGTAGGCGATCAACAGCAGCGCCAGGCCGCCGAAGCCCAAGGTCACGGCCGACCCGGCGACCGGGTAACTGACGGAGACGCGGCCGAGGACGACGATTCCCACCGACAGGGCAGCGAGCGCAGCTGCCGCCATCACCAGGTCGACGACGCTGAACGCCTGCCAGGCCGTGGCGTCCTGGCCGCCGGCCGAGTACCAGGGCAGGAAGCTGACGACGAGCATGCCGAGGCCCGAGATCGCCCCGACCAGCTCGCCTAATGCGAGGGTGCTCCGAGCGAAGCGAGGAGCAACCCGTTTCATGCTGGTCTCAGTACCGCTCGCCTCCGACGTCCTCCTGCATGGACAGGTACCCGCCGACCGCGATCGCCCCGCAGGCGATCAGACCGAGAAAGAGGCCGACCTTGCGGCCGAGGTCACCCGGGGTGTCGAAGATCTGGTAGAGGATCAACAGCGTGCCGACGCCGGCCAGCAGCGCCGTCGCCATCGACGCCATCGGCGCGTCGCCGCCGTCGCCGAGCAGCCCGAGCAGAGCCGGCACGAGCGCCACCAGGATGACGATCAGCAGGTAGATGTCGAGCGGGTTCTCGGCCTCCCAGAGGTTGAAGTTCTTGGAGCCACCGATCGTGGTCCCGCCGACGGTCACGGCACCGGAGAGGTCGAACCAGGGCAGGAAGCTGATGATGAAGAGGGCGATCGCGGCTACGGCGGCGACGAGTTGCCCCTGGGACAAGCGGTTCGCGTCCAATGTTCCTCCTCTGTCTCGGTCAAGAGGACGCGCTCAGATGCGCCCTCGGAGTTCGCGAGCCTATATCTCTCCGGCGACCTCTTCCTGCATGGCACGAAAGCCACCGACCGCGATCACGATCGCCGCGCCGAGGCCGATGAACGCGCCGATCTTCCGGTCCGCACCGTCGGGGAAGTCGATGGTGAGGAACGCGATCACCAGGATCACCGCGACCACCCCCAGCAGGAGCGTTGCCGCGGAGACGAATGAGAACTCCTCCGCGCTGTCGGTGACCGCAAACAGGGCGGGCAGAAGAGCCACCACTCCGGTGATCAGGAGATAGATGTCGATGGACGAGCCCTTCCAGATGTTCTCCGAGGTGCTCGTGTCGACCCCGCTGGGGAGCCCGCTCGGAAGCGACGGGCCAGCGCTGAAACCGACCCAGGGCAGGAACATCGCGACCAGCAAGGCGATCCCGCCGACCGCCGCGATCATCTGGCCCTGCGACAACCTTCCCATTCGAACTTCCTCCTCGATCGAGTGTCTGCGACAGCGCCGAGACCCTACTAGCGGCCACCAGGCCGCCGCGCCTTGAGCGACGGGCGAAGCCCGGAGCGGTTATGAGGTGCGGCCGCTTGTGGCCGCGGCTTCGTGGCGAAGCCGGGCTGCGCTCACCGTGTTCACCAGCAGCATCGCGATCGTCATCGGGCCGACCCCGCCAGGGACGGGCGTGATCACACCGGCGACCTCCTTGGCGGCGTCGAAGTCGACGTCGCCGACGAGGCCATCGTCGGTTCGGTTGGTCCCGACATCGATCACGGTCGCTCCGGGGCGCACCATGTCGCCCGTAACGAGCTTCGGCTGGCCGGCGGCGGCGACCAGGATCTCGGCGCGTCGGCAGACCTCGCCGAGGTCCCGCGTGCGGCTGTGGCAGACCGTGACCGTGGCGTTCGCGCCGAGAAGCAGTGAGAAGAGGGGCCGGCCCACGAGGTTCGAGCGGCCGACGATCACAGCCTCCTTGCCGGTCGGGTCAACGCCCGCTGAGGAGATCAGCTCCATGATTCCCTGCGGAGTGGCAGGGACCAAGCCGGGCTCGCCGCGGGCCAGTAGCCCCGCGCTCGTCGGGGTGAGGCCGTCGACGTCCTTGCCGGGATCGAGCGCCGCGATGATCGGGGCCGGATCGAGGTGGTCCGGCACCGGCAGCTGAACGAGGATCCCGTCGACCTGGTCGTTGTCGTTCAGCTCCAGGACCAGGTCGAGCAGCTCCTCTTGGGAGATCGAGCCGTCGGGCTTGTGGTCGAAGTTGCGGATGCCCGCTTCCTCGGCCGCCTCGTGCTTGCGGCGCACGTAGATCGCGGAGGCCGGGTCATCGCCGACCAGCACGGTGGCGAGCCCCGGAGGACGTCCGATCTCACCGCTCAGCTGCTCGACCTCTCCGCGCACTCGCTCGCGGACTGAGGCGGCAACCGCCTTGCCGTCGATCACCACCGCCGCCACTAGCTCGCCTTCCTGAGAGGTGCGTAGTCCGCCATCAGCTTGCGCTCCGTTCCGTCGCTTGCGAAGCGCACGACTATCACCCCGCCCGGCTCGACCGCCGTGACGACTCCCTCGCCGAAGCTGGCGTGAGTGACGTCGTCACCGGTCGCGAAGGAGAGCGAGGAGTCGGCCCGCGGGGCCGGCGCGCCGTTGCCTCCGAGGGACCAGCCCGTGAGCGCCTGCTCCTCGGTCCCCTCCCGCTCGACCAGCTCGTCGGGGAGCTCCGACAGGAACCGTGACGGGAAGCCCGTTTCCCGCCCCGCGAACATGCGCCGGCTGCGCGCGTGGGTCATCCAGAGGCGCTTCCGAGCACGGGTGATCCCGACGTAGCAGAGGCGGCGCTCCTCCTCTTCGTTGCCCTCCTCGAGGGAGCGCGAGTGCGGAAAGACCCCCTCCTCGCAGCCGATGATGAAGACCGCGTCGTACTCCAGCCCCTTCGCGTTGTGCAGCGTCATCAGAGTGACCTTGGACTCGCCGCGCTCCAGGTC
>JBKPTM010000118.1:0-9910 GCA_046765935.1 Actinomycetota bacterium
CGACCGCCTCTACCTGGCCGACCAGCTGCCCACGCTGATCGTGTGGGGGACCGACGATCCGGTGATCCCGGTCGCCCACGGACGCCGCGCCCATCAGATCGTCGGGCAGGGACGCTACGTCGAGCTCGAGGGCTCCGGGCACTGGCCGATGCTGGATGCGCCCGAGCGCGTCTGCGAGGAGCTCACCTCGTTCATCGACGAGACCGAGCCCTTCGAATGGTCCATGGAACACGTCCGCGAGCGACTCCGCCGCGGGCCGGAACGGATTCCGGAGACAGTCGCGAGCGCTCCGTAGGAGGCAAGCGATGTCGCCGACGACACTGATCGGGGCGAGCAATCCACCGGCGGGGGGCGCCGCGACCAGCGACGTGATCTACGCGACCGCCGGAGCGATGGTCGTAACGGTCCTGCTGCTCGGGCCGATCCTGCTCTACAAGCTCGGCCGGCTCCCCGCGCTCGGCCGGCTCGCCGACCTGGACGAGCGGGCCACCAAGCTGCCCGGCTGGGCCGCCCTGCCCGGCAGCTTCCTGGCGATCGTCCTGCTGGTCGCCGTCTTCGGGATGTACTGGGACATCTCCCTGCACATCGACAAGGGACGCGATCCGGGTCCGCTCGCCAACCCCGCCCACTACTTCATCCTCGCCGGCCTCTTCGGAGTGCTCACCGCCGGGGTGCTCGGCATCGCGCTGCCCGACGGACCAACGCGGACCTCGTACAAGCTCGCGCCGGGCTGGTACGCCCCGGTCGGCGCGCTGATGATCGCGATCTGCGGAGCGAGCTCGCTGCTCGCCTTCCCGCTCGACGACATCTGGCACCGCATCTTCGGCCAGGACGTGACGCTCTGGGGTCCGACGCACCTGATGCTGATCGGCGGCGCCTCGCTCTCCGTGCTCGGAGCCTGGGCGCTCCACGCCGAGGGCGACGAGGAGCGCCGCGCGGCGGGCCGCCCCCTCCCCCGCTGGGCGCGGTTCCGCGAGATCACGCTCGCCGGCGCCTTCCTCGTCGCGCTCTCCACCTTCCAGGCGGAGTTCGACTTCGGCGTACCCCAATTCGCGCTCGAGCTGCAGCCGGCGCTGATCATGCTGGCCGCCGGGATCGGCCTGGTCACGGCGCGGATCCGCTTCGGCCCCGGCGGGGCGCTGGCGGCGGTGGCGATGTACATCGCGATTCGGGGGACCCTCACCCTGCTGGTCGGGCCGCTGTTCGGCGAGATCACTCCCCACTTCCCGCCCTATGTCGTCGAGGCCCTCGTGGTCGAGGGGATCGCGCTCATCTACCTGCGCGGGCTTCATCCTGTCGGCGGCCACAAAAACCGCCGCCGGATAGAGGAGCGACCGATCACCTTCGGCGCCCTGGCCGGACTGGGCATCGGCACGATCGGCCTGGCGGCCGAGTGGCTCTGGTCGCACGTCTGGGTGGTCAACCCCTGGCCGGCCTCGCTCTTCCCCGAGGCCGCGATCACCGGCCTGCTCGCAGCGATCGCGGGCGCGGTGATCGGCGGCTTCATCGGCCGCTGCCTGACCCCGGCGGTCGAGCCGCGCGAGCGGATCCCCCGGGCGGTCCTGCCCGCGGTCGCCGTGGCGGCGGTCGGCGTGATCGCCTTCTGGATCCCGGTGAACGCCGGGCCGGGCGTGCGGGCCAGCTTCGACCTGAACGTGCAGAACACGACGGACGGGCGCCTCGCCACCGGCACGGTGCAGCTCGACCCGCCGGAGGCGGCCGACGGCGCCTACTGGTTCAACGTCACCAGCTGGCAGGGCAAGGACGGGCCGGCCCACATCGACACGCTCGATCAAATCGGGGCGGGGCGCTACCGGATCACCGAGCCGATCCACGTCGACGGCACCTGGAAGACGACCCTGCGCCTGCACAAGGGGCGCGAGCTCGCAGGACTGCCGATCTTCCTCCCCGCCGACCCGGCGATCCCGGTGTCCGAGGTGCCCGTCCAGCCGCAGATGACCCGGAGCTTCGTGCTCGACCACAAGAACCTCCAGCGCGAGCAGAAGCCGGGCGTGCCTGGCTGGCTGACCCTGGTCGCCTACCTGAGCGTCGGTGCCGTCTCGCTCGCGCTGATCTTCGTCGTCGGCTGGGGTCTGGGACGGCTCGAGCGACGCGGCGGCGGGCCGCCACCGGCGCAGACGCAGGCCGAGCCTCGCCAGCGAGCCTCACGCCGGAAGGGCCGCCCGGGGACGCGACCGGCGCCGGCATGATCCTGTTCGCCCACGCCGGTCACATCCTGGCCGACGCGGCGATCTTCGGGGTGCCCGTGGGCTCGGTGGTCCTGACGATCCTGGCGCTCCGCCGCTGGGGCCCGCGGGACGAGTAGCAGAGCGCTCGCCTAGCTCAGGCCGAGCTCGGTGTCCTCGTCGGGGTCGGCCGTGGGCTGGATCTTGAAGTCCTCGGAGACCCAGTCGTCCATGCCGCCGTCGACCGCAATCGCGTCGTAGCCGTCGTCTCGGAGGTCCTTCGCCGCCTGCACCGCCATCCGCCCGTCCTTCGCGATCACCATCAGGCGAGCGCCGTCCTCGAGCGGTTTCGTGGCCGCGCCGGGATCGCCATCGGGCAGGTGGATCGCACCCGGGACGTGTCCCTCGCCCCATTCCTCGTCCGAGCGGACGTCTACGGCGACCGCGGAGCCGCCCGCAATCTCGCG
Source organism: Actinomycetota bacterium (assembly GCA_046765935.1). Classification (GTDB taxonomy): domain Bacteria; phylum Actinomycetota; class Thermoleophilia; order Solirubrobacterales; family 70-9; genus DASUPK01. Next base: position 2,654 of record JBKPTM010000118.1, read on the forward strand.
CCGGGCCTCCTCGATCTCGACGCTGTCGGCGTCTCCGCTCATCGCCGATTTCGTACCCAGCCCACGATCACCTCAATCCGCGCGGCGGGGCCGGGCGTACCATGAGGCAATGGCGACTGCGCCGAGGCTGGATCCGATCGAGGTCGCGGATCTCGGCACGAGGCTGAGGGAGAACATCGCACGCGCCGTGAAGGCGCCCGAGCGCGTCGTACGGGACCTGATCGTGGCCCTCCTCGCCGAGGGCCACGTCCTGATCGAGGACGCCCCCGGCGTGGGCAAGACCGCGCTCGCCCGGGCGCTCGCCCGCTCCCTGGAGGCCGAGTACGCGCGGGTTCAGTGCACCTCCGATCTCCTGCCGGCGGACCTGGTCGGCACCAACGTCTTCAACCAGCGCTCCGCGAGCTTCGAGTTCCACCCCGGCCCGGTGTTCGCCAACGTCGTGCTGGTCGATGAGATCAACCGGGCCTCGCCGAAGACCCAGTCCGGCCTGCTCGAGTGTATGCAGGAGGGGCAGGTGACGATGGACGGGGCGAAGCACGAGCTTGCACGCCCCTTCGTCGTTCTCGCCACACAGAATCCCGCCGAATACGAGGGGACCTACCCGCTCCCGGAGGCCGAGCTCGATCGCTTCATGGTTCGGGTCACGCTCGGCTATCCAGCCAGCGAGCAGGAGTCGGCGATGCTGGCCGAGCATGCCGATCGGGATCCGGTGGAGGAGCTGGCCCCGGTTGCCGACGTCACTGCGGTGCGCGGGGCACAGGCCGCGCTCGCGGGGATCGAGGGCACGGACGCATTGCGCCGCTACGTCGTGGCGATCTGTGACGCCACCCGCAGGGATGAGCGGGTGGAGCTCGGAGCGAGCCCCCGTGCCGGGCTGATGCTCTTCCGCGCCTCCAAGGCGCTCGCCGCGCTCGAGGGCCGCGACCACGTCCTGCCGGACGACGTCCAGACGCTCGCCCCGTCCGTGCTGGCCCACCGCCTGCTCCTCTCCTACGAGGTCGACGGCGACCAGCGGGAGGCGGTGATCCGCGAGACGATCCAACGCGTCCCCGCGCTCTGAGATGGCCGGGGGACCGGACGCCTCTCCGCGGGCACCCGCCACGGCCGGGCTTGGAGTCGCGTTCGCCCTCGTCGGCCTCGGCTTCGGGCTGACCGCCGCCCTCGTCTGCGGCATCGCGCTGCTCGGCCTGGCGCTCGTGGCCGTCGGATGGGTCGAGCTGGCGACGCTCGGCGGGCGCCTGGAGCGCGTCCCCGGGCCGGGGCGGCTGCAGGAGAGCGAGCCCTACCCGCTTCGCATCCGCCTTCGCCGCACCCTGCTCCCCCCGCCCGGGGGCGAGCTGACGGATCCGCTGCTCGAGCGGAGCGTCACGGTCGGTCCCAGGTGGTCCCGTGAGCTCGAGCGGGCGGTCTGGCTGACGAGTCCCGGGCGGGTGCGGCTCGACCCGGCCAGGCTGGTGGTTCGAGACCCGCTCGGACTCTGGCAGCGGCGGCTCGATTCCGAGGCCGCCCTGGACCTCGTGGTCCTGCCGCGGATCGACCCGGTGCGCTGGGTCGGCCCCGGCGCGGAGCCGCGGGGACAGTCGCCGGGCTCGGGCCACGCCAGCGACGCTGTCTCGCGCAGGGGCGGCCCCGCCCAATTCGAGGTGGACGGGCTGCAGCCCTACCGCGACGGCAGCCCCGCCTCGCGGATCCACTGGCCGGCGGTCGCACGCACCGGCGAGATGATCGAGCGGCGCCTGGTGGCGGGCGGCGAGCCGAGGCCGCTGGTGGTCTACGACCCGCGCGGCGCATCGAACCCGGCCGATCGCGAACGGGCCATGCGGGCGGCGGCATCGCTCTGCGTCGAGCTCGGTCGCACCGGCGGCTGCGACGTGCTGCTTCCCGGCGAGCGCCGGCCGTTCACGATCGATCCGGCGATGCGTTCCTGGGCCGAGGCCCACGTGCGGATCGCGGTGTCCGACCCGAACGCGGGTCCGACGCTGCTGCCCGCGCTGCGGGGCTCCGCCGTCCTCTGGGTCACCGCCGGACGGGGGCTGCCCGCCTCGCTCCGCGGAATCCGTGCCGGCAGCTTCCTGATCACCCCGAGTGGGTCAAAGCGAGCCGCCAGCTTCAGGGTTTCGGGCTGCTTCGGCTACCCGGTCGGCGCGAGGTCGGAGCGCCGCCATGCCCACCGGAGGGTGGCGGCGTGAGCGCGCTGTCGGTCCCGCGGCCGGTGCGAATCGAGCTGATCTGCTTCGCGGCACTCGGAATCGTGGCATCGCTGCAGTGGGCGTCGCTCGTCTCGGATCCCCCCGCCGTTCGGGTCACGATCGCCGTCGTTCTCGCAACCGCCGCCGGCGCCGTATTGGCCGCGGTGGGGCGCCTGCAGCGGCCGCGCGGGACGCGCTGGGCCCTCGGCGCCGCGGCGGTCGCACTGGCGGTCTGCGCCGGGCTGGTGATCGTCGGGCTCCCGGCCCGCCTGCTCCTGCCCGCCCACTGGGGCGAGCTCTCGGCGAATGTCGACCGCAGCCTGAACGGGCTCACCGACGTACCCATCCCGTACGCGGGCGCGGACACCTGGACCCGGCTCGTGATCCTGCTGGCGGCGCCGCTGGCGGTCGGCGTCGCCGCGTTCGCAGCGTTCTGGCCGAAGCGGCGGCGCGCGGCCGGCCGGATCTGCGCGCTGGTCCTGCTCGTCGGCCTCTACCTGGTCGCCGTCGCGTGGGCGCGGCCGGAGCGGCAGCTCGCGGGCGGCGGGCTGCTCGTCCTGCTGGTCTGCGCCTGGCTCTGGCTGCCTTCCCTCGAGCGCGGCCGTGGACCGGCGGCCGCCTTCGCGGTGGCGATCGCGGCGCTGGTGGCGGTTCCGGCCGCCGCCCTCGTCGATCCTGGTCGCGCGCTGATCGATTACCGGCACTGGGACCTGCTCAGCGCGCACGGCCTCAGTTTCCGGTGGGACCAGTCATACGGCCCGCTGGACTGGCCGCAGAAGGGGACGCTCCTGCTCGAGGTCTCGAGCGACAAGGTCCACTACTGGAAGGCGACGAACCTCGACACCTTCGACGGCGTGCGATGGGCCCGCGCGGGTGGCCCGAGCAACGAGCCGGCTCTGGGCGAGCCGCTCAAGTTCCACCCGAAGGGCACCGACCCCAGCCCGGACGCGGAGTGGGTGGACCGGGTCAACTTCCAGGTGCGCGGACTCACCAGCGACTTCGCGATCGGCGCGGGGACGACCCTCGCCCTCCGGGAGCTGAACGCCACGCCCGACCCCGACGGGACCTGGTCGATGAACCGGGAGCTCCAGCCGGGCAACTCCTACACCGCGCTCGTCTACGACCCGAAGCCCAGCCCGCCGGAGATGCGCGCGGCCGGCACCGCGTATCCGACGGAGGCGGCCCGCTACGTCTCGTTCACGCTCTCGGGTGGCTCGGACGGCGCCCGATCGATCGAGTCCCCGATGTGGTCTGCGTCGGGGCCCGCGTCGATCCAGGATCAGGTGCGCGGGACCCCATACGAGGGGATGTACGCCCTCGCCCGCAGGCTCGCAACCGGCGCCCCGACCCCATACGACGCCGCGCACCGGATCGAGCTCTACCTGCGCAGCAACTACCAGTACCAGCAGGACGTCCCGAACCGGACCTACCCGCTTCCCGCCTTCCTCTCGGAGGATCGCGCCGGCTACTGCCAGCAGTTCTCCGGGACGATGGCGCTGATGCTGCGGATGCTGGGCATCCCCAGCCGCGTGGCCACTGGCTTCGCGCCCGGCGGACGCGACCCCGAGGAGAACAACTACCTCGTCGACGACACCGACGCGCACAACTGGGTCGAGGTCTTCTTCCCGGGGATCGGCTGGGCGACCTTCGAGCCGACCCCGCCGGCCGCCCCCGCCGCGACCCAGCTCGACGACAACGCGCTCGGGGTCACGGATCCGGCCCTGCCCGACATCAACGGCTCGGGCCGCCAGGCCCCCGACAGCGGTGGAGGCGACGTCCCGAAGCCGGCCCCGCAGCACGCGGTCTCGACCGGTGGCGGCGGCGGCTCCTCCGGACCGGGCGTGGGAGTGATCCTGGGAGCGGGCGCCGGCCTCGTTGCCCTCGCGGGCCTGGCCGCCTACATCGAGCGTGCTCGCCGCAGGGCACGGCTCGGCCCCGACGAGCTGGCCGACGCCGAGCTGCGGGAGCTGCGGCGCGCGCTCGCCAAGCTCGGGTCGCCGCTACCTCCCGGAGCGACGCTGCGTGCGGCGCGAAACCAGCTCCAGCGCCTGGCGGGGCCGGGAGCCGCGCCGCGGTACGCGGAGGCGCTCGAGGCGCAGCGGTATCGCGATCCGAGCGCTGCCCCTCCAGGCACCTCCGACCGTCGGGCGGTGCGGCGTGCGCTGATCAGGGCGCCCCAATCGGGCTCCGCCCTGCGCGTGCTGCTCGCCTTCCCGCCGGGCGGCCCGGCTACCCGGCGTAGGGCGCGCGCGGATCAGAGGACCAGCCGTTCTGCCCCTCGCCGGCGTCCCAGCGCCGGCCCGAGCGCGGCACCGGGATGACCGCGAGCAGCAGTGCCCCGAGCAGGAGGCCGGCGATCAGCTTCCAGCGCTGGAGCACCGCGCTGCCCGCGTTCGTACCGAACTCGAGGTAGGACACGCCGGGCGCGCGGTCGGTGCTGCCGGTGACGATGTAATCGCCGCTGGACGGCACGTCGAGCTTCGCGATCGCCCCGACCTCACCGATCGTCTCGCTCCGGGTGACCGAGACGTCCGAGGTCTGGCCGTCGGCCGCCGAGGCGGCGATCGGTGTGCCGCCCCCGGCCGGCGTGACCGCGAAGGCGAGATTGCCGTTGCTGTTCTCGGCGACGTCGGACGAGCTTCCGGCCAGACGCATGTAGACCGTCACCTTCCCCTTCGGGAGGTGGACGGTGCCCCCCTGCGGTAGGGACACGCGGCCGTAGTCGCTGGAGTGATCGCTGAAGGCCGTGGCGAGGATCACTCCGGCCGCGCCCAGCACGAGCAGGATCGAGATGGTGTGCTTGAGCCACCGCATCGCCTACCGGGTATCGGCAGATTTGGACGCGAGTCCAAGCGCTGGGCGCGTTTACTCGACCGATGTCCGGCTCGTCGAACGGCCTGCAGCGGGCCGCTTTCTCTCTCATCATCCTCTTATGCAGTCCAGCCAGCATGAGGCCGTGCGTGTACTGGTGGTAGACGACGAGCCGCAGCTCCGCAGAGCGCTAGAGCGCGCGCTGAAGCTGGAGGGCTATGACGTCGAGCTGGCGGCGGACGGCGACCAGGCTCTCGGCTCGATCGCGACGCGACCGACCGACGCGATCGTCCTCGACGTGCTGATGCCGCGGCGCGATGGCCTCGAGGTGGCGCGCGAGCTGCGTGCCCGCGGCGACCGAACCCCGATCCTCATGCTGACCGCGAGGGACGCGGTTCAGGACCGGGTCGACGGCCTCGATGCGGGCGCCGACGACTACGTGGTCAAGCCCTTCGCCTTGGAGGAGCTGCTCGCCAGGCTCCGCGCGCTGCTGCGCAGGACCAACGGAGACGCCGGCGAGCGACTCACCTACGCCGACCTGACCCTCGATCCCGCCACGCGCGAGGTCCACCGCGGCGACCGGCCCGTGCAGCTGACCAAGACGGAGTTCGCGCTGCTCGAGCACCTGCTGCGCCATCCGCGCCTGGTGCTGAGCCGCTCCCAGCTCTTCGAGGCGGTCTGGGGTTATGACTTCGGTCCGCGCTCGAACTCGCTCGAGGTCTACATCGGTTACCTGCGCCGTAAGACGGAGGAGGGCGGCGAGCCGCGCCTGATCCAGACGGTGCGCGGGGTCGGGTACTCGTTGCGCGACAAATGACCCTTCGCCGCCGGCTCGCGCTGCTTTCCGCGTTGGCGGTCGCCCTGGCGGTGCTGCTGGCGTCGGTCCTCGTCTACGCGCTCGTGCGAGACCGGCTCCGTGGCGACGTCGACAACGACCTCCGCCAGCAGGCCGACCGGGTAGCGCAGCGGTTTGAGGAGGGTCCCCTGACGATCGGCGCACCTCCCGGCGCGGCCCCGGCGGGCGCGACCAACGTCCCCTACGGGCCCGGAGTCGCGGCCCTCGGGACCGGTGGAAGCGCGCTCTTCTCCACGGGCCAGGGCGCGACCGGAACCGCCAAGGCGCCCAAGGGAGCGGCCAAGGTTCCCAAGGGCAAGAAGGGACAGCAGCAGCGAAGCGAACAGCTCCGCCTGATCGTTCCGCCGCCGGAGCCCGGTGGTCCGGAGTCCCTCGCCCAGCTGATCTCCTCGCGCGGCGCGGTGGTCACGCAGCCCGGCTCGCCGATCCAGATCCCGGTGTCGAGCTCGGACCGCGAGCTCGCCGGATCGGGCGGGAGCCCGAAGCTGGAGGACGCCAAGGCCGGCGACACCGACCTGCGTGTGCTGACCCAGCCCATCGCCAGCGGGGCGGCGATCCAGGTGGCCCGATCCCTCCAGGACACCAATCACACCCTCAGCACGCTGGTCATCATCCTGGGGGCTGTCAGCGCCGGAGGCATCGCATTGGCGGCTGCGCTCGGCCCCGTGGTGGCGCGGACCGCGCTCGCGCCGGCCGGCGAGGTCTCGGACGCCGCCGAGGAGGTCGCACGGACCCATGACCTCACGCACCGGATCGAGGTCCGCGGGGACGACGAGCTCGGCCGACTCGCTGGGAGCTTCAACGAGATGATGGCGGCGCTCGAGCGCTCCGAGGCGGCACAGCGACGGCTGGTCGCCGACGCCTCGCACGAGCTGCGCACGCCGCTCGCCACGCTGCGGACGAACATCGAGACGCTCGGGCGGGGCGACCGCCTGGATCCCGAGGAGCGGAAGCGCCTGGTCGGGGATGTGACCCAGGAGCTCGAGGAGATGACCGAGTTGATCGGGGACATCGTCGAGCTCGCCAGGGCGCCGGGCCAGGACGCGATCGCCCGCCAGGACGTGGCGCTCGACGAGCTCACCCGCGACGCGATCGAGCGCGCAGAGCGCCGGGCCCGAGGCATCAGCTTCGAGCGCCACCTTCACCCCTCGCTGATCAACGCCGACCCGCAGCGCGTCGGACGGGCGATCTCGAACATGCTCGACAACGCAGCCAAGTGGAGCCCGACGGGGGGCAGCGTCCAGGTGGAGGTCGAGGACGGCCGGGTCACCGTGCGCGACCACGGTCCTGGCTTTCCCGAGGACGGCCTCGACAAGATCTTCGATCGCTTCTGGCGCGCGGACGAGGCGCGCGGGAAGCCCGGCTCCGGGCTCGGCCTCGCGATCGTGCAGCGGGTCGCGG
>JBKPTM010000119.1:0-6662 GCA_046765935.1 Actinomycetota bacterium
GTCCTCCACGACAGCCCCTTCTCCGACCCCGACTGGATCTACGAGCGCAAGCTCGACGGGGTGCGCTGCCTCGCCTTCCGCAGTCCGAAGGGGGTGCACCTGCTCTCCCGCAACGACAAGTCACTCAACAACTCCTACCCCGAGCTGGTCGACGCCCTGGAGGGCGAGCCGACCCCTGAGTTCATCGTCGACGGCGAGATCGTCGCCTTCAGCGGCCAGATCACGAGCTTCTCCCGCCTCCAGCGCCGCATGCACATCGCGGACCCGAAGCGCGCTCGCCGGACCGGAGTCGCGGTCTACTTCTACCTCTTCGACATTCTCCATCTCGAGGGATACGACACGAGGCGGCTCCCCAACCGCACCCGGAAGAAGCTGCTGCGGGGGGCGCTCGACTTCCACGACAACGTCCGCTTTCTCTCCCACCGAAACCGCGACGGCGAGACGCTCTTCAAGGACGCGTGCCGGCGCGGCCTCGAAGGGCTGATCGCCAAGCGCGCGGACGGCCGCTACTCGAGCACCCGGTCGACCGAGTGGCTGAAGCTCAAGTGCTCGCACGAGCAGGAGCTCGTGATCGGCGGGTTCACCGCGCCGCACGGCAAGCGGACGGACTTCGGCGCGCTGCTGGTCGGCTACTACGAGGACGGCGAGCTGAGCTACGCCGGCAAGGTCGGCACCGGATTCGACCAGCGCACGCTGGCGGACCTCGGCGAGCAGATGCGGAAGCTGGAGCGGGAGGACCCGCCCTTCATCGACGTCCATCCCGTGCCGAAGGGCACCCACTGGATCGAGCCGCGGCTGGTCGGCCAGTTCGCCTTCAGCGAATGGACGCGCGACGGGCGCCTGCGGCACCCTCGCTATCTGGGGCTGCGGAACGACAAGGCGGCGCGAGAGGTGGTCAGAGAGCGTCCGCAGTGAGCTGCCGCTCGTACGGGCCGCGGCCGGTCAGGCAGAGGGCTCCTGCGCGGGCCGCCAGGGCGAGGGCGGCTTCCGGGTCGCGTCCCTGGGCCAGGGCGAAGGTGAGTGCGGCGGCGAAGGAGTCGCCTGCTCCATAGCTGTCGGCGATCGGGCCCGGGAGCGGCGCCGCCACCCAATTGCCCATTTCACCCTGGGCGGTCTCGTATCGGCCGCCCTCCGCCCCGCGGGTCGCGACCAGCAGCGTCGGGGCCGGCTCCAGCGCCCTCGCGAAGGCGGTCTCGAGCTCGTCCCTGTCGCTGTAGACGAGAGCGTCGAGCCTGACGTCCTCCTCGGCGAGCACCCGGCCGGCCCGCGGCGAGGCGACCAGGACGCCGGCCGCTCGTGCCGCATGGAGTCCCTCCCTGTCGGCCGCGGTCAGGTAGACGCCGTCGGCCCCGTGCAGGTCCTCCCAGTCGAGCGGGTCACGTCCGCGCGGGGCGAGGCGCTCACCGATGGTGATGATCGTGCGCTCGCCGTGAGCATCGAGGAAGGTCAGGCCTCGGCGGGTCGGCGCCTCGCGGGTCGCATCGCGCACGGTCACTCCGAGCTCCGCCAACCGCGCCCGGGTCCGGCGGGCGAGCTCGTCGTCGCCCACCGCCGTCAGAAAAGTCGCTCCGCCGGCCAGGCGGGCCAGTTGGACCGCAGCGACCGCCCCTCCCCCGGCCGGCTCCTCGAAGCTGTCGTGCGCGTGCACGATCTCGCCGGCGGCCGGAACGTGGTCGCCTTGCACGAACTCGATCCACTCGACGTGTCCAACTGCCGCGACGCGCACCGGCCGGGATTCTGGCGACTCGGCTGGACCTCAGGGCGAGAGCAGCGAAGTCACCGCGTCGCGGAACTCGTCGATGCTGAACGGCTTCGGCAACTGGGCGTCGGCTCCCACATCGGAGGCCAGGTCCACATTGAGATCCACCGATCCGCTGAGCAGCAGCACGGGCAGCCGGCCGTTGGCCGGGTCGCTGCGGATCACCCGCAGCGCCTCGACGCCGCCACCGCCCGGCATCTGCACGTCCAGGATGAGCAGGTCGGGGCGGCCCCGGGACACCTGTTCCAGGACCTCGCTCGTGTCGCTCGCCTGGCTCACCTCGTGGCCGTCGGACTCGAGCAGCTCCACGATCAAACGCCGCATCGGCTCGTTGTCATCGCCAACCAGGACCCGTTGGGCCATCGTCACTCCCTAGAGCATTCCCCCCACACAAACCGGAACCCATTATCACGGAACGGCGTAGGCTTTTCGCCGGTGGAGGCGAGCGTGCAGCCGGACTTCCGCGTGCTGTTCGAGGCCGCGCCCGCCCTGCTTCTCGTCCTGGATCCGGATCTGCGGATCGTCGCGGTGAGCGACGACTACCTCGAGGCCACGATGACGCGGCGAGAGGAGATCGTCGGGCGGGGCATCTTCGAGGTCTTCCCGGACAACCCGGAGGACCCGGAAGCGACCGGGGTGAGCAACCTGTCGGAGTCACTCGATCACGTCCGTCGAGAGCTGGAACCGGACACGATGCCCATCCAGAAATACGACATCAGGCGACCGGAGGAGGAGGGCGGCGACTTCGAGGAGCGGTTCTGGAGCCCGAGGAACGTCCCTGTTCTGGACGAGGGGGGCGAACTCGCCTACATCATCCACCGGGTCCGGGATGTGACCGACTACGTCCGGCTCACCGAGCGCGGCACCGAGCAGGAGGCGGAGATCTTCCTCCGCACCCAGGAGCTGCAGAAGCTCAACAAGGAGCTTCAGGCCGCCGCCCAGGCGAAGAACGAGTTCCTCTCCCGGATGAGCCACGAGCTTCGCACCCCCCTCGCCGCGATCATGGGCTTCAGCGAACTGCTCGGCCTCGCCGACCTCGACGAGCGCAAGCACGAGTGGGCCACGACCATCCTGAAAGCGGGCCAGCACCTGCTGCAGCTGGTGGACGAGGTCCTCGACATCTCTCGGATCGAGGCGGGGGAGCTCTCGATCTCGGTCGAGCCGGTCCCGGTCGCTCCCCTGATCGACGAGGCGATGGAGCTGATCAAACCGCTCGCCGAGGGCGGGAAGGTGACGGTCCATCCGCCCAGGATCGCCGCGGGATGCGGCTATGCACGCGCCGACAACCAGCGGCTGAAGCAGGTGATCATCAACCTGCTCTCCAACGCCGTCAAGTACAACCGGGAGGGCGGCGAGGTCACGGTCTCGGTCGAGCCGGAGGGATCGGATCGCATTCGGATCGCGGTGGCCGACACCGGTTCGGGGATCGACCAGGAGTCGCTGGAGAGGCTCTTCACCCCCTTCGAGCGGCTGAACGCGGGCTCAGACGTGCAGGGCACCGGCCTCGGGCTGGCGCTCTCGCGGAGTCTGGTCGAGGCGATGGGCGGGACTCTGACGGTGAGCAGCGCCCCCGGCGAGGGCAGCACCTTCACGGTCGAGTTGGCGAGGGGCGAACCCGTCGCGGTCGCGGCCGCGGACACGCGGGAGCACGAGCTGGTCGGCGAGCGCTCCTACGACGGTGAGCGGAGCCTGCTCTACATCGAGGACACGGTCGCCAACGTCCGCCTTGTGGAGGAGATCCTGAGCTCGCGGCCGAGCATCCGGCTGCTGCCCGCCGGCATGGGTTCGCTCGGGCTCGAGCTGGCGACCGAGCACCGGCCGGATCTGGTCCTGCTCGACCTGCACCTGCCCGACATCGACGGCGACGAGATCCTGGCGCGCCTGCGCGCCGACGAGCGGACGAAGGACATCCCGGTCGTCATCCTGAGCGCGGACGCGACCGATCGCACCCCGGGCCCGCTGCTCGAGGCCGGGGCGCAGGCCTACCTGACTAAGCCGATCGGGGTCCGCGAGCTGCTCGAGGTCGTCGACACCTACATCGCCTGATGGTGGAGCTCACGCTCGTCGGCGGCCCGACCGCGATCCTCGGCTACGGCGGCCTGCGCTGGCTCACGGATCCAGCGCTTTCCCCACCGGGCGAGTACGAGGGCGGACTCGTCAAGACCACCGGCCCCGCGGTGCCGGTCGCCGAGATCGAGCCGATCGACATGATCCTCCTCTCCCACGACCAGCACAGCGACAACCTCGACCCCGCCGGCCGGGAGTTCCTCCCCGAGGCCGATCAGGTGCTGACCACCGTCGAGGCGGCGGAGAGGCTCGAAAGCAACGCGACCGGACTCGAGCCATGGAGCTCGAGAGAGATCGAGGGCGCCGACGGGACCCCCATGACCGTCACCGCCGTGCCGGCGCAGCACGGACCAGATGGGTCCGAGCCCGTAATGGGTCCGGTGATCGGCTTCGTGCTCGACGGGCCGGGCCTCGAGACGATCTACGTGTCAGGCGACAACGCATCCCTCGACCTCGTTCGAGCGATCGCCGGGCGGGTCGGGCCGGTCGACGTGGCAGTGCTCTTCGCGGGTGCGGTCCAGGTGGCGCACCGCTTCGATTACGCCTACCTCACGCTGTCGAGCGACTTCGCCGCCGAGGCGGCGAAGATCCTCGACGCCAAATCGGTCTTCCCGGTCCACTTCGAGGGCTGGACGCACTTCACCCAGGGCGAGGACGCACTGCGGGCGTCGTTCGCCGGCTGCGGCGTCGCCGACCGCCTCGCCCTGCCCGGACGCGGCGAGACGATCACGCTGGGCGAAGCGGCGCCGGGATGATCTTCCCCTAGCGCGAACCGAGCGCGGCGTGGATGGAGCGGACGACCAGCGCACCGTCGCCGACGGCGGAGGCCACGCGCTTGGTCGAGCCGCGACGCACGTCGCCGATGGCGAAGACGCCGGGACGGGTGCACTCGAGCAGCAGCGGCCCTCGATCCTCCTCCGCCTCGCTCCAGTGCCGGGCCACGTCCGGGTGGCGGGCCGCATCTTCGCCTGTGACCACGAAGCCCTTGTCGTCCTGACCGACGAAGTCGACGAGGTCAGCCGACCTCGGTGTCGCGCCGATCATCGCGAACACGGCCGAGGTCTCGATGCGGCGATCGGGGCCGCCGCCGGAGATCACCACCGCTTCGAGCTTCTCGTCGCCCTCCAGCGATCGCACCTCGCACCCCGTCCAGACATGGACGTTCGACTTGGCCTCGATCTGATCGACTAGGTAGCGCGACATCACGACCTCGAGCGGCCGCCGGGCAACGACGTGGACCTGGCGAGCGGTTTCGGCGAGCTTGACGACCGCCTGGCCGGCGGAATTTCCCCCGCCCACGACGACGACGTCCTCCGCCGCGCACTGCTGGGCCTCGATATGCGTTGCGGCGTAGTACAGGCCGAGGCCCTCAAAGCGCTCCGCGTTCTCGGCGGGCAGCCGGCGATAGTCAGCGCCGGGCGCCAGGACCACGATTCGGCCCTGCACGCGCTGGCCGTCAGTGAGCTCGATGCTGCGCAGTCCGTCCGACTCGGGCTCGGCCACGTGAGCGGCTTCGTGGACGCTAGAGATCACGGCGCCGAACTTGCGCGCCTGAAGCGTTGCCCGCCGGGTGAGGTCAGACCCGGTGAGGCCGGTGGGAAAGCCGAGGTAGTTCTCGATGCGGGCGCTCGTGCCCGCCTGGCCTCCCGGCGCGAAGCGCTCGACCACCAGCGTGCTGAGGCCCTCGGAGGCGGCGTACACGGCTGCCGCCAGTCCGGCTGGCCCACCGCCCAGCACGACCACGTCGAACTCCTGGCCGTCGACCTGCGCCCGCAAACCGAGTTCGTCGGCCACTGAAGTCACCGTGGCATGCCGGATGACGTCGTCGGAGCGGACCAGGACAGGGCATTCGTCCTCCTCGATGCCCAGTCCCTCGAGCAGGGCCCGGCTCTCTTCGTCGGTCGTCAGGTCGTGCCAGGTGAAGGGGACGAGGTTGCGCTCCAGCAGCTCCCTAACGGCGAATGCCTCGCCCGACCAGCGCGAGCCGATCAGCTTCAGCTGGCCCAGGCCGCGACCCATGAGGAAATCGCGGCGGGCGATCATGGTTCGCAGGAGGAGGTCACCGAGGTCGGCGGGGGCCGTGGCGACCACCCTGCGCACCTCCTCGGGCGGGAGCGCGATGAGCGAGGTCGGTCCTGCGGCGTACCCGGCGGCGAGCGTCGGCTCGCCCGTGAACATCGAGAGGTCGCCGATGAAGGTCGCCTCCTGGCACTGGGTGAAGTAGCGGTCCCCCTCCGGCGCGTGGTCGATGATGTCCACGGCTCCGCTTTCGACCACGTAGAGCGGGGTCTCGCGCTGGCCGTGCTCGAACACGACCTCCCCCCGCGCGAACTCAATTCGGCTGCCGATCTCCCTCAGGTAGTCGATCTGCGCGGGCGTGAGCCGCGGGAACATCGCCGGATCGTCGGGATCCAGGAAGTCCTCGACCGGTGTTGGTGCGTATTCGCTCTCCATTCCCGTCCAGGTTCTACCGAACGGGAGACGCCCGCCCCTTGTCTCAGCGCGCGTCGACGCGCGCGCCCGACCAGATCGACCACGCGCCCAGGCCCAGGCACATGGTCCCGCTGGCGCGATTCGACCAGGCCGTCAGGCGGGGGCTCGACACGACCCTCGACCGGATCGTTCCCGATCCGAGCGCGTACATCGAATCCGAAGCCAGGCCCACCAGGCAGAAGACGACGCCCAGGACGAGGATCTGCGACCAGGCCGCGCCACTGTCCGAGTGGACGAACTGGGGGAACAGCGCCAAGAAGAACAGCGCGACCTTGGGGTTGGTCAACTCGACGAACACGCCGCGGCGGAGGAAGCGCCTTCCGCGCGGCACGCCGGTCTCTTG
>JBKPTM010000120.1:0-10583 GCA_046765935.1 Actinomycetota bacterium
CTGGATCACCTCCCGTTCGGTTGCCACGAAGCTACGCCCGCTCCCTGTCCCGCACCGGGCCAACTTTGTCCCGAGGGCACGGGCGTGGAATAGTCAGCCCGTGCCCGAGACCATCTCCATCCCGAGTCGCTTCAACGGCCCGTCGGCGAGCGGTCACGGCGGGTACTGCTCGGCTGTCTTCGCGGGCCTGGTCGACGGGCTTGCGGAGGTGACGCTGAGGAGCCCGGTGCCGCTCGAGACGGCCCTCGACGTCCAGCCGCAGGACGATGGTTCGGCGTGGGTTCTCGACGGCGACACCCTCGTCGCCCAGGCGAGCCCGTTGCCCGAGCTCGATCTCGAGGTCCCATCCCCCGTCAGCCCGGAGGACGCACGGCTGGCCAAGGAGCGCTACCGAGGCAAGCCCGACGATGTCTTCAGCCGCTGCTTCGTCTGCGGGCTCAGCCGAGAGGATGCGTTCGGCGTGTTCGCGGGGAACGTCGACGGCCGCGAGCTGGTCGCCTCGCCGTGGACGCCGCCCGACTGGACGGCGGACGAGTCCGGGCACGTGCGCCGCGAGTTCGTCTGGGCCGTCATGGACTGCCCGACCTACTTTGCCGTCTACTCGGGCGCGGACCTCCCGATGAGCTTCTTGGGACGGATGGCGGCGCGCGTCGACCGACCGGTCGCAGCCGGCGAGGAGCACGTCGTGATGGCCTGGCCGCTCGGGACCGACGGCCGCAAGCGGCACGCCGGGGCGGCCGTCCTGTCATCCGACGGCGCTCCCTTGGCCGTTGCCCGCGCTCTGATGATCGAGCCCCGGCAGGAGCCCGCCGCGTGATCGAGCTGGGGTCCGCGGGCCTCGAGCCCATCCAGGTCGTCGCCGTCGCCAGGGAGGACGAGATGGTCGCGCTGGCCGCCGCGGCGCGAGACGCGATGGCACGCAGTGCAGCCGTCGTGGAGCGAATGGCGGCCTCATCGGAGCCCGTCTATGGGGTCTCGACGGGCTTCGGCTCGCTCGCGACCACGCCGATCCCGGCGGAGCGACGTGAGGAGCTGCAGCGGGCGCTGATCCGCTCGCACGCGGCCGGCATGGGCGACCCAGTCGAGCGCGAGGTGGTGCGCGCGATGCTGCTGCTGCGTGCCCGTTCGCTCGCCATGGGCTACTCGGGAGCGCGCCCGGAGGTCGCGGACACCATGCTCGAGGTCCTGAACGCCGGGATCACGCCGATCGTTCCCGAGCACGGCTCGCTGGGTGCGAGCGGGGACCTTGCGCCCCTCGCGCATTGCGGCCTGACACTGATCGGCGAGGGCGAGGTGATCGACACGGGTGGGAGCCGGCGGCCGGCGAACGAGGCGCTCGCCGAGGCGGGGATCGAGCCACTCACCCTGCGCGCGAAGGAGGGCCTCGCGCTGATCAACGGCACCGACGGCATCCTCGGCATGCTCCTGCTCGCCATCGAGGATCTGCGCTCGCTGCTGAGGGCGGCAGACGTGACGGCCGCGATGTCCGTGGAGGCCCTGCTGGGGACCGACCGCGCGTTCGCCGACGATCTGATCGCGCTTCGTCCTCAGCCCGGGCAGGCGGACAGCGCAGCCAACCTGCAGCGCCTGCTCGCGGGCTCGCCGATCGTCGCGAGCCATCGCTACGACGATCCGCGGGTGCAGGACGCCTACTCGCTGCGCTGCGCCCCGCAGGTCAACGGGGCCGCGCGGGACGCCCTCTCCTACGCCGAGCGCGTCGCCGCGGACGAGCTTCGCTCGGCGATCGACAACCCGATGGTCCTGCCCGACGGCCGCGTCGAGTCCTGCGGCAACTTCCACGGCGCGCCGCTCGCCCTGGCCTGCGACCTGCTCGCGATGGCCGTTGCCGACACCGGCGCGATCGCGGAGCGGCGGACGGACCGGCTCCTCGACGCCTCGCGCTCCGAGGGCCTGCCGCCCTTCCTCGCCGAGGATCCCGGCGTAGATTCGGGGCTGATGATCGCCCAGTACACGCAGGCGGCGATGGTGGCCGAGAACCGCCGCATCGCGGGCCCGGCCGGGGTGGACTCGCTGCCGACCAGCGCGATGCAGGAGGACCACGTCTCGATGGGCTGGGGTGCGGCCCGGAAGCTGCGGGTGACCCTGGACAACCTGCGCCGGATCCTGGCCGTCGAGGCGGCGTGCGCCGCGCGGGGACTCGAGCTGCGCGCGCCCCTCGAGCCAGGCGCCGGCACCGGCGCGGCCCTCGCGGCGATCCGTTCCGCGGGCATCCCAGGACCGGGGCCGGATCGGCATCTCGCCCCCGAGCTCGAGACGGCCCAGCAGCTGATCGGCAGCGGCGAGATGGTCGAGGCGGTCGAGGGCGCGATCGGAGCGCTGCGGTGAGCGGCGCGCGCCCGGTGCGCGCCCCCCGCGGCGGGGAGATCTCCTGCCGGGGCTGGCAGCAGGAGGCAGTCCTGCGCATGCTGATGAACAACCTCGACCCGGATGTGGCCGAGAACCCGGACCAGCTCGTCGTCTACGGCGGCCGCGGGCGGGCGGCACGCTCCTGGGACGCCTTCGACGCAATCGTGAGCTCGCTGCGCGAGCTGGGTGACGACGAGACCCTGCTGGTCCAGTCGGGCAAGCCCGTCGGCGTCTTCCGCACGCACGAGTGGTCGCCGCGCGTGCTGATCGCCAACTCGAACCTGGTCGGCGACTGGGACAACTGGGACGAGTTCCGCCGCCTCGAGGCGGAGGGCCTGACGATGTACGGGCAGATGACGGCCGGGTCCTGGATCTACATCGGGACGCAGGGGATCGTCCAGGGAACATACGAGTGCTTCGCTGAGATCGCTCGCCGGCGCTTCGACGGATCGCTCGGGGGGACGATCACGCTTACCGCGGGGCTCGGCGGCATGGGAGGCGCCCAGCCGCTCGCGATCACGATGAACGGCGGCGTGGCGCTCTGCGTCGAGGTCGATGAGGGTCACCTTCGCCGGCGGATCGAGACCCGCTACCTCGATGAGGAAGCCAGCGACCTCGAGGACGCGGTCGCCCGCTGCCGGGCGGCGAAGCAGGAGGGCCGCCCGCTCAGCGTCGGCCTGGTCGCGAACGCCGCCGACGTCCTTCCCGAGCTGCAGAGGGCGGGCTTCGAGGCCGACATCGTCACCGACCAGACCAGCGCCCACGATCCGCTCAACGGCTACATCCCGAACCTGCTCTCGCTGGAGGAGGCGCTGCGCCTGCGGGAGGAGAACCCCGACGAGTACGTCAAGCGCTCCCGCGCCGCGATCGCCGCCCACTGCGCCGCGATGGTCGGCTTCCTGGACGCGGGCGCCGAGGTCTTCGACTACGGCAACAGCCTCCGGGCCGAGGCCGAGCTCGGCGGCTTCGAGCGGGCCTTCGCCTATCCCGGCTTCGTCCCCGCGTACATACGCCCGCTCTTCTGCGACGGCAAGGGGCCCTTCCGCTGGGTCGCCCTCTCGGGCGATCCCGCCGACATCGCCGCCACCGATCGCGCGGTGCTCGAGGAGATCCCCGACGACAAGGCGCTGCGGCGCTGGATCACGCTGGCCGGGGAGAGGATCGCCTACCAGGGCCTCCCCGCGCGGATCTGCTGGGCGGGCTACGGGGAGAGGGCCCGGCTCGGGCTCCGGTTCAACGAGCTGGTGCGCTCTGGCGAGGTCTCGGCGCCGATCGTGATCGGCCGCGACCACCTCGACTCCGGCTCCGTCGCCTCCCCCTACCGCGAGACGGAGTCGATGGCCGATGGATCCGACCCGATCGCCGACTGGCCCCTGCTCAACGCGATGGTCAACACGGCGGCCGGCGCCTCCTGGGTGAGCATCCACGACGGCGGCGGAGTGGGCATCGGGCGCTCGCTGCACGCCGGGATGGTCTGCGTCGCGGACGGCACCGACCTCGCGGCGGAGAAGCTCGAGCGGGTACTCACCACCGATCCCGGGACCGGGGTGATGCGCCACGCCGACGCAGGCTACGAGCGAGCGATCGAGGTCGCGGGCAAGCGCGGCGTGCGGATTCCGATGCAGGGCGGCGAGTGAGCGTTCGCCAGGTCGTCGAGATCGGCGATCCGGTCCTCCGCCGGCAGGCCAGAGAGCTGACCCGCGACGAGATCTCATCGCCGGAGATCCAGACCCTGATCGACGACCTGATCGAGACGAAGCGCGCCACGCACGGCGCCGGTATCGCGGCTCCGCAGGTGGGCGAGTCAGTTCGGGTCGCCGTCGTCGAGGTTGAGGAAGGAAATCCCCGCTATCCGTACAAGCCGCCCGAGCCGCTGACGGTGCTGATCAACCCCACGATCGAGCCGCTCGATGACCAGCTGATCGAGATCAACGAGGGCTGCCTCTCGGTGCCCAACCTGCGCGGCACGCTCCAGCGCCATCTCGAGGTTCGTGTCCGCTACCTCGACCGTGACGGCACCGAGCAGGAGGTGGTGAAGCGCGGGCTGACCTCCGGCACCTTCCAGCACGAGGTCGACCACCTCGACGGGATCCTGTTCGTCGACCGCGCGGACCCGCGGACCTTCGCGACCTGGGAGCAGTTCGACCGGCACGAGCGCGATGAGTTCGTGCGCCGGGTCGAGCGGCTCAACGAGGAGCTGGGAATGTGAGCGGCACAGCCCCAGGCGCCGTCTGGTGCGAGCTCGCCTGGCTCGGCGGCGAGCGCGCGGAGCGGGACGTCCTGATCGAGCTCGACGGCGAGCGGCTCGGGACGGTCACGACCGGCGTCGCGAGCCCGCCGCCGGAGGCGGAGACCCTGGCCGGCCTGACGATCCCCGGACTGGCCAACGCACACTCCCACGCCTTCCAGCGGGCGCTTCGTGGACGTGCCCAATCGGAGCGGGGCGACTTCTGGACCTGGCGTATGACGATGTACGAGCTCTCCGAGGCGATCGATCCCGACCTCTATCTCGACCTGGCCCGGGCGACCTTCGGCGAGATGGCGCTCGCCGGGATCACCGCGGTCGGAGAGTTCCACTACCTCCATCACGCCCCCGGCGGCGAGCGCTACGAGGATCCCAACGCGATGGGAGAGGCCGTGACCCGCGCGGCCCGAGAGGCCGGCATCCGCATCACCCTGCTGGACACCTGCTACCTCCACGGCGGGATCGATCGCGAGCCGGAGGGGGCCCAGCTGCGCTTCTCCGACGGCAGCGCCGGGGCCTGGGGGGAGCGGGTCGATGGACTGGATGAGGGCGAGGGGGTGCGACTGGGGGCCGCGATCCACAGCGTCCGCGCGGTCGATCCGGAGTCCGCGGCTTCCGTCGCCTCCTTCGCCGCCGAGCGCTCCTGGCCGCTCCACGCGCACGTCTCCGAGCAGCCGGCCGAGAACGAGGACTGCCGTGCGGCCTACGGGACGAGCCCGACGGGACTGCTCGCGGATGCGGGTGCCCTCTCAGAGCGCTTCACCGCGGTCCATGCGACCCATCCGGCCGACCGCGACTTCGAGGCGCTCGCATCCAACGGCTGCCGCGTCTGCCTCTGCCCGACGACCGAGCGCGACCTGGCGGACGGCGTCGGGCCGGCGCGACGACTCACCCAAGCCGAGGTGGGGCTCTGCCTCGGCACGGACTCCCACGCTCTGATCGACATGTTCGAGGAGGCCAGGGCGGTCGAGCTGGACGAGAGGCTCGAGAGCGGCGTGCGGGGCGGGCACTCCGCGGCCGAACTTTTGCGCGCCGCGACCGCCGGCGGCTACGAGAGCATCGGCTGGCCGGAGGGCGGCCGGATCGAGCCGGGAGCGCTCGCCGACCTGGTCACGGTCAGCCTCGAAGGAGTACGCCTGGCGGGGACCTCGGCGGAGCACGCGCTCGAGTCGGTGGTCTTCAGCGCAAGCGCGGCGGACGTGCGCCAGGTGATCGGCGGTGGGCGATTCGTGGTTCGGGACGGTCTCCACCTCTCACTGGACGCCGCGGCGGAGCTCGAGAGGGCGATCGCGGCCCTGCCGTCATGAGCTCGCTCGCGATCGACAACATCGGCCTGCTGGTCACCAACGACCCGGAGATCGGCGAGGGCCCCCTCGGAGTCGTCCGGGACGCAGCTCTCGTCTTCGACGGCGACCGCGTCGCCGCCATCGAGCGGTCGGGCGCCGATGCGGACGAGCGCTTCGACGCCGAGGGCCGCTGTGTGCTCCCCGGCTTCGTCGACAGCCACACGCACCTGGTCTTCGCGGGGGACCGCTCGGAGGAGTTCGCGGCGCGGATGGCCGGGCGGCCGTACGAGGCCAGCGGCATCAGGGTGACCACCGAGGCGACGAGGGCCGCCGGCGATGAGGAGCTGCGCAGGCTGGCCGCGCGGCGGCGGGCCGAGGCGCTGCGGGCGGGGATCACCCACCTGGAGATCAAGTCGGGATACGGGCTCGACGTCGCCACCGAGCGGAGGCTCTGCGAGATCGCCGGCGAGCTGACCGATGACGTCACCTTCCTCGGTGCCCACGCGGTGCCGCCGGAGTACGAGGGCCGCGCCGACGACTACGTGGAGCTCGTCTGCGGAGAGATGCTCGAGGCCTGCGCGCCACTGTCGCGCTGGATCGACGTCTTCTGCGAGGTGGGTGCGTTCGACGCCGAGCAGTCGCGCGCCGTCCTCGAGGCCGGCCGGTCCGCCGGGCTGGGCCTGCGGGTGCACGGCAACCAGCTCGGGCCTGGACCGGGAATCCAGCTGGCGGTGGAGATGGGCGCGGCCTCGGTCGACCACTGCACCTACTTCGACGACGCCGACGTCGAGGCGCTTGCCGGTAGCGAGACCGTCGCCACCTTCCTACCGGCGACCGATTTCTCCACCCGCCAGCCCTACCCGGACGCGCGCCGGATGATCGACGCGGGGGTCGTGGTCGCGCTGGCGACCAACACGAACCCCGGATCCAGCAACACCACCTCGATGGGCTTCTGCATCGCGCTCGCGGTCCGCGACCTGGGAATGACCGTCGACGAGGCGGTTGCCGCAGCCACCCTGGGGAGCGCCAACGCCCTCCGTCGCGACGACGTCGGGCGCCTCGTGCCCGGCGCTCGCGCCGACGCGGTCGTGCTCGACGCGGAGTCCTACATCGACTTCGTCTACCGCCCGGGTGTCCCGCTGATCGATTCCGCCTTCCGTGGGGGAGGAATCTCCCCCGCGATCCCGGCTCGCCACCTTTAGTTTCGACAGGGCCATGGCCATGCCAGAGTCGACGGCGGGGGGCCGGTCGACGAGCGAGACATGACGCCGTTGGGTCCCCCAAATCGGACCTATGCAGTGGTCAAGCGAGGGATCGACATCCTGGTCTCCGCTGCCGCGCTCGTCCTGCTGGCGCCACTCCTGATCATCGTTGCCCTGGCCGTGAAGGCCGAGTGCAGCGACGCACCGGTCCTCTTCCGGCAAACCCGGTGCGGCCGGTTGGGGCGGCGATTTCAGATGGTCAAGTTCCGCACGATGACCCCCAACGCCCAGGAGTTGAAGGAGTCCCTCCGCGAACGGAGCGCCGTCGCCTGGCCGGACTTCAGGCTGGAGCACGACCCGCGGGTGACGCGCCTCGGCCGCTACCTGCGCCAGACCAGCATCGACGAGCTTCCCCAGCTCTGGTCGGTCCTCAAGGGCGACATGAGCTTGGTGGGCCCGCGTCCGACGAGCTTTCACTCCGACACGTATCGGCTCTGGCAGACCGAGCGGCTCGACTTCGCCCCCGGACTGACGGGTCCGTGGCAGGTGATGGGCAGGGACACGATGGACTTCACGGAGCGATGCCGGCTCGAGATCAGCTTCTTTCGCAGGCCGTCGCTCCTGCGGGACCTGATGATCCTCGTCCGTACGGTGCCCGTCGTGCTCCGCCGGACTGGGGTGGCATGAGAAGGCGACCGCGGCCCTGAGCTGACGCCCGAGGCGAACGCATGAACCGGACAGGTGACCTCGGCGAGGGCGAGGCCATAGCCGCCAAGGGCCTTACCGGCACGGTGGTGAGAGGGAGCGCGCTCGCGGGGATCGGATACACCCTCAGCCAGATCCTGACCCTTGCGACGTACCTCGTGCTGGCCCGGCTCGTGTCCCCGACGGAGTTCGGGCTGTTCACCGCCGGCTTGGTCATGGTCGGGCTCGCACGGCTCTACACCGAGTCGGGAATGCTGGCCGCGGTCGTTTACTGGAGGGATCGGCTCGAGGAGGCCGCCGCCACTGCCTTCGTGGCGACCTTCGTCTCGGGCGTGCTGATCGGTCTCCTGATGCTGGCGCTGGCTCCAGCGATCGGATGGTTCTTCCACGACTCGACGGTGACGGGTATCGCAGCCGCAGCCGCGGGGCTGGCGCTCCTGCGGACGATCGCCATCGTCCCGGACGCGCTGTTGCAGCGCCAGTTCTCCTTCCTCCGCCGGATGGTGGTCGAGCCCGGATCGGTCCTGGCGTTCGGCGTCGTCGGGATCGTCCTGACGGCGAACGGCCTCGGGGTCTGGGGACTCGTCATCGCCCAGTACGCCTCCTTCCTCGTGGCGGCGCTGCTCTCGTGGGGGCTGATCAGCTGGCGACCGCAGCTGCGGCTCGCGTCGTTTGCGATGTGGCGAGAGCTGATCTCCTACGGGCGACACACCATCGCGGCCGCGACCGTGATCCGGGTGGGTGAGGAGATCCCGGTCCTCATCCTCGGGCGATTCACCGGAGCCGCGACGCTGGGGCAGCTCCGCTACGGGCGCCGGATCGCCTCCCTCCCGCTCGCGATGATCATGGCCGCGGCTTCCTATGTGCTGTTCCCAGCCTTCGCCAGGATCGCGACCGAGCGAGAGCGGTTCCAGGCAAGCGTGCTCCGCGCCCTGCGCTGGATGGCGATCCTCGCCGTCGGCGGCGGATTGATCATGATCCCGCTGGGCAAGCCCCTGACGAGCCTGGCGTTCGGCGACGTCTGGGCCCAGGCCGGGGAGGCGGTGATGGCACTGGGCGTCTACACGGCGGCCCGGGGCATCTCCTCGCTGATCGTGGAGGCGCTGAAGGCCCATGGCCGGCCCGAGATCGTCACGCGGATGAACGTCATCGAGCTCGTCGTCGGGACGATCGCGATGCTCGCCCTGTTGCCGTTCGGCCTCGTCGGCGTCTGCGTCGGCATCTCGATCGGTTCGATCCTCCGGACTGCCTACGCGCTCCGCAGCGCGCACGCTGTCATGGGCCTTCCTCGGAGGAACCTGCTCGTGGCGATACGCCCGCCGGTGGTCGCCGCGCTCGCGATGGTCGCGGTGCTTCTTCCGCTCGACCTCCTGGTGCTGCACGCCGGAGATCGCGCCACCGTCCCCGGCCTCCTCATCCTCGCGTTTGAAGCGGTGCTGGGTGTCGCGATCTACGGGGGCCTTCTGCATCTGCTCATCCCGGGCGCACTCGCCGAGCTCCGGGGTCTCCTCGGCAAGATCCGGCGGCGGTCTCTGCCGCAAGACCAGGCGGCTGAGGAGCAGCGGCCGAGGCAGATCGGGACGCGGGTACTCGGGCCGACCGATGATCTGGCAGCCGCCGGACCGCGCCTGGGTGGCAGTGGACCAGGGACGGACCAGAGTTGATCACCGAACACCGCCCCACGACAGCCGTCTCGGACCGGCCGCTGAAGGTCGTCGCGCTTGTGCGGGAGATCGGTCAAGCAGGTGGCGGGGGAGCGGAGAGGGTCGCCCGCGACCAGCTCGTCGAACTGGACCCTGAGCGGTTCGAGCGAGTGCTCTTCGTCAGCCGTCCCCCAGCGCCTGGAGACCCGACCGGCGAGGCGGTCGTGGCTGACCTCCAGAGCCGGGGTGTCGCGGTCCGCTTTCTGAGGCGACGCTTCAAATACGACGCGCTCGCCTGGTGGCCGATGCTCCGGGCGCTGCGGCGAGAGCGAACCGACGTGCTCCACGCGCACAGCTTCGGCCAGAACGCCTGGGCCTCGGTGATCGGCCGGTTGACTCGGGTCCCCGCCGTGATTGCCCACGAGCACAACTGGGCCTTCACGGGGCGTGCCCTGCGACCGGTGATCGACCGTGAGCTGATCGCGCGCTGCGCCAGCGCGATGGTCGTCGTCTCCCAGGAGGCTCGCCGCAGGATGATCGAGGTTGAGCGAATCGCCCCCGAACGCCTCGTGTTCCTCCCGAACGGGATCCGCGCGCTTCCGCGAGGTGACGGAGGGGCCGTCCGAGCGGAGCTTGGAATCGGTCCTGACGACCCGGTGATCGGGACGGTCTGCATCCTCCGCTCGGAGAAGGCTCTGGACGTGCTGGTGAGGGCGACGGCGCTCCTCGTCGACGACTTCCCGCGCCTTCGCGTGCTGATCGTCGGAGAGGGCGATGAGCGCGGCCGCGTCCAGGCGCTGGTTGAGCAATTCGGGCTCGAGGAGCACGTCCTCCTCACCGGTGCGCGAACCGACGTGCCCGACGTGTTGGCTGCGCTGGATGTCGCGGTGCTGTCCTCGGATTTCGAAGGCATCCCACTCTCGCTCCTGGAATTCATGGACGCGGGCAAGCCGATCGTCGCCACGAACGTCGGCGGTATCCCGGAAGTCATCGAAGCCGGCGTGCACGGCGTGCTTGTGCCGCCAAGGAACGAAGCGGCCCTGGCTGCCGCGGTCGGTGGCCTGCTGCGCGATCCGGGCGGCGCGGCGCAGTTGGGTGCCCGGGCGCGGGAGCGCTGCCGGAGCGAGTTCAGCCT
>JBKPTM010000121.1:0-2990 GCA_046765935.1 Actinomycetota bacterium
CCAGCAGCCGGCAGGGAAATAGACCGCTCGTGAGGTTGCACCCTCTTCGACGACCGGTGCGACGAGGAGATCGGCGCCGAGCAGCCACTCCTGGTCCTGCGCCCGGGCCGTGCGGTCGCCCGGATAGGCCAGCCAGAGGGGCCGGGTGGGCGGCATCCCCGTGCGGGCCGCCCTGTGCCAGAGCCGCATGATCAGCGGGACAGCCTTCATGTGAAGGCGCGAGAGGCGCTTGTAGACCTCGACGGTCTCTTGGTCGAAGCTCCAAGGGGTGTGTGTTCCGGTCGGTCCCGCGCCGTGGAGCCGGAAGACCGGGCTCAGCGCCGCCCACTCCGCCCAGCGGAGGAAGAGCTCCTTGGTGGTGGGCGGCGTGGTGAGGTCGAAGTACCCGCCGATGTCCGTGCCGTAGCCGTAGGCGCCGCCGATCGCCCGGTTCAGCATGTCGGGCGTCGAGGAGGGGAGACCGGACGAACGGGTCCAGTCGGTGGTCTCGTCGCCGGGGAAGTTGGCGCTCTCGTACGCAGCCGATCCCGGTCGGCCGGTGTAGCCCGCGCGAGTGAAGAACCAGAGGTGACGCTTGGGATGCCGGCGCTCGTACCGGCGGAACGCGTCGCGCGTCGCCTTGGCGTAGAGAACGAGATAGCGGTTGTGCATCGTGGCGCCGGTCTCGCCGTCATGGAAGTGCATGTCGAAGAGGACCTCCTCGCCGAAGTCCGCCATGAAGCCGTCGGCGCCCAGGTCGAGGGCCTTGCTGACCTCCCGCTGCCAGAAGCGCACTGCGCCCGGATTCGTGAAGTCGAGCAGCGCGATCTGCTGCCCCGACGTCCCGGTTGTCATGTATGGCGAGCCATCCGCATGGGTCGCGACCCAGCCGTTGGCGACGGCGACGGAGTCGAGCGTCATCCACGGCCGGAGGTAGACGAGTGGGTGGATTCCCCGTCGCCGCAGTTCCGCGATCACCGCCGCCTGCTCGCCGGGGCTCGTGTAGGAGTGGAGGAAGAAGCCGTCGTTGCCGCCGGGGAGACCCCACCCCTCGATCCGGTAAGCGGTGAGCGGGAGCCGGTAACGGGAGATGTTCTGGAGATCGTCTGCGACGCTGGACTGGTAGTCGGCTTCGGTCTCGCCGAAGTTCTTGACCAGGCGGTCGAGCATCGGGCCTAGGCCCCAGCGGGGCGGGACCGGCTGCCGGCCGGTGATCGCCGTCAAGGTTCGGATCGCGCGTGGCGGGGCACCGGGCGCCACCACGTAGCGCAGCCGTGCCGAGGAGGCGGTCACATTCCACGCGTTCGGCTGCTGGTCGTCGAGTTGGAAGCGCGCGAGCTCGGGCTGGTCGAGCAGAAATCCGTAGCCGCGCGAGGAGATGAACTCCGGGGCGGGGTAGTAGGCGGCGGTGGGCCCATTCGGGTACAGGGAGGTGCCACCTCCGCCGACGCCGACCCCGGTGAGGCCGTCCACGTTCTCCTCCTGGACGAAGCTGGAGAGCGTGTTCCCGTGTTGATCGAGAGCGTTGTGTCGCCCGCCGAAGCCGAAGAAGCCCTCGCTCGCGGTCGAGGCGAACGAGTCGCCGATCATCGCCACGCCGGCGTTCGGCGCGGCAGTCACCCGGACGGCGATCGCGCAGCAGCCGAAGGGCGCGATGCGAACGTGCAGGACCCGGTGCGTGGGGTCGGTGGTCGAGACAACGAGCCGGACGCCCTTGCCGACGCGTCTTGCGCTCCGCACCGCCCGGGCTGAGTACTGGGCGCCCGAACGCACTCCGCTCTTCAAGTTCCCGCCCCAGAAACTGCCCTCGTACTGCCGAACGGATTCCGAGCCGACCAGGAAGCTGAGGGGCGCATAGAGGGTGGGGGCGGAGTCGTTGTCAAAACCCGGAGGAACCGGGTCGACCGTGGGGCCGGTGGTCAGCGGCGCCGCGCGCCTGCCGTCAATCTCGCGGAGGACGCGGTGGCCCCGGGCGTTCTGAACCCGCAGGTTGAACGGGTGTCGATCGATCACGGCGCGCGCCCCCCTCGCCGTCACGATCACCTGCGAGTTGGCGATCCGCACCTCGCTCCGGGCGGACGTCGGCTGGAGCAGCGTGGTCGCGGCCGCGGCCACGACCAGCGCCCCGATGATCCGCCTCCGCTCCGGCCTCGTGATTCCCACCTTCCCGTCACCCTCGCAGATAGGGTTCCGGCCAGGGAGAGATGGGATTCCTCGAACCGTCACCACCGCCGTTCGACCTGGAGGAGTGGAAGGCGAAGCCGCACCTGAGCCGGCTGAAGCCGCTGGTCCAGGACTGGGGCGCGAACGGGTTCGGCTCGCCTACCTTCGTCTACTTCGTCTACGTCTTCAAGCTGATCGTCTTCTGCGTTGCGGCGGGTCTGGTGATCTCGCTCACGCCCGGGCTGGGGTCGCTTTGGGATCTATCCGACTGGTGGACCCAGCCGATCGTCTTCGAGAAGCTGGCCGTCTGGCTGCTGCTCTGGGAGATCCTCGGGCTGGGCGCGGGCTCGATGCCGCTCAGCTTCCGCTTCAACCCGCCGATCGGCGGGGCGCTCTACTGGCTGCGGGCGGGGACCGTGCGCCTGCCGCCGTGGCCGGACAGGGTGCCTTTCACGAAGGGGTCGACTCGGACGGCGCTGGACGTCGGGCTCTACGCGGGAGTGCTGGCCGCCGGCGTCTTCCTGCTCGCGGCCTCCGGTGTGGATCGCTCGGGAGATTTCGCGGGCAAGCTGCCGCCGGCGGGGATCGCGGTGCTCCTCGTACTGCTGGGGCTGCTCGGCCTCCGGGACAAGGTCTCGTTCCTCGGCGCCCGGCCGGAGATCTACGTGACGATGCTGGTCGTCGGCCTGTTCCCGATCGAGCACTGGATCGTCGCCTGGCAGTTCGTCTTCCTCTTCACCTGGTGGGGGGCGGCGTCCTCGAAGCTGAACAGCCACTTCCCCTTCGTCGTCTCGACGATGATGAGCAACGCCCCGCTGATTCCTTCGGCGGTCAAGCCGAGGTTGTGG
>JBKPTM010000122.1:0-7789 GCA_046765935.1 Actinomycetota bacterium
GCCAGGTCCCGAGGAGCAGTCGGCCGCCGGCGAGCGGCACCTGGTCCGAGGCGCCGATCACGGAGGCCCGCTGATGGGCGTGGGAGTTCGTGTCGTGGTTGAGCCGGTTGTGCTCGTAGTCGCCCTCCGCCGGAACCAGGCGATCGAGCAGCGCCTGGAGATCGGCGACGCCGCCCGGCTCGAACTCCATCGTCGTGATCGCCGCCGTCGAGCCACGGACGAAGGCGGTGACGATGCCGTCATCGAGGGGGCCCTCGGCGACCACCCGCTGAACGTCGGCGGTGATGTCGATGACGTCGGCGTCGCCATGGGTCGCGAGCTGCAGCTCGCCGGAGTGAACGACCACGGGGCCACGCTAGCGGAGCGGAGTGGGGGCTGATAGAAACCCGGGTGACAAGGGGTCGCTCACGGAGGAGTGGTCCCCACAACCGATAGGGGAGAGGTTGGAAGCGTCCGAGGGTCGGTCCAGCGTGACCACCTCGCCGAGACGGCGAAGGGGAGCCGTATACACGCTGATCGTGGCGGCGTCCGTCCTCAGCTTCGTGGCGGCGTTCGCGATCTGGGCGAACCGCCAGCTGCTCGAGACGGACACCTGGACGAACACCAGCAGCGAGCTGCTGGAGAACGAGGACATCCGCACCCAGGTCGCGGACTACATGGTGGACACGCTCTACGCCAACGTCGACGTCCAGGGCGAGCTTCAGGCGGCCCTGCCGCCCCGGCTTCAGGGTCTCTCGGGCGCGGCGGCCGCGGGTATCCGCCAGCTGGCGCTCAGGCTCGCCAACGAGGCGCTGGAGCGCCCGCGAGTGCAGCAGCTCTGGGAGGACGCCAATCGGGCCGCCCAGGAGACGCTGCTCACAGTCGTGAAGCACGGTGGCAGCGAGCCGGTGACGCTCGACGTCGGAACGATCGTCGATGAGCTCGGACAGGAGCTGGGCGTCAACGCCGGTGGCCGGCTGCCGCCGAACGTCGCCCAGATCCAGGTCGTCTCGAACGACGACCTGGTCAAGGTCAACGATCTCCTCAACCTGCTGCGGACGCTGGCGTGGGTGCTGACCGTGCTCGCCCTCGCGCTCTTCGCACTGGCGATCTACCTGGCCGGGGGATGGCGGCGTGAGGCGCTGCGCTCCGTGGGATTCGCCCTGATCCTCGTCGGGATCCTGGTTCTGATCGTCAGGACCGTCGCCGGGAACGCGATCATCAACCACCTGGCCACGACGGAATCGGTCCGGCCGGCCGTCCGTGCCACCTGGGAGATCGGCACCTCGCTCCTCAACGCCCAGGGCGGCGCAATCATCTTCTACGGGGTGTTCATCGTGATCGGGGCGTGGCTCGCCGGACCGATGGGCTTCGCCCGAAGCGCCCGCAAGACGATCACGCCGATTCTCGAGAATCGAGCCGTCGCCTACACCGCGCTGGGGGCGATCCTGTTGCTGCTCTTCGTCTGGTCGCCGACGCCGGGATTTCAGAGACTGCCGACCGCGCTGCTCCTGATCGCGCTCTCGATCATCGGCCTGGAGTTCCTCCGGCGGCAGGCGGTCACGGATTTCCCCGACCAGAAGTGGGAGGGGACTCCAGAGCGCTGGAGCGCAGCGCTGCGGGCACGGTTCGGACGCTAGGAGCAACCGGTGAGCCGACGAGCTGCGGCTGCCCTGGCGCTCGTACTCGGAGCCAGCAGTTTGGCGCTCGCGATCTACATCGTCGTGGAGCAGTTTCCTCGAGGACTGGCGGTGTTGGGCTGCGTGTTGGTCGTGCTGGCGTCGGGCTGGTTTGGGCTGCTGCGGCGAGGACCCCTGCGAGTCGCCGGCCTCGGCCTGGCACTGGCGGCACTCGCGGGATCGGTTCTGATCCTGGTTACTGACGGCAGCCACACGGCTGAGGCGCTTCTGGTCGCTGTCGGGACCACGGCGACGCTCACCGCGGCGCGGGCCGCATTCAGGCGAGTGGTGTCGCTGCCTCGGGTGACACCTCCCGGGCGACCGGTCCTTTTCTACAACCCCAAGTCGGGCGGGGGAAAAGTGGAGAGGTTCGCACTCGCCACCGAGGCCAAGGCGCGTGGGATCGAGCCGATCGAGCTGACCCCAGGCACCGATCTGCGGGAGCTGGTCCAGGCTGCTGTTGCGCGTGGCGCCGACGGGCTCGCCATGGCGGGCGGCGACGGCTCGCAGGCGATCGTCGCCGAGATCGCCTCGGAGCATGGCCTTTCCTACGCCTGCATCCCGGCGGGCACCCGGAATCACTTCGCGCTCGACCTCGGCGTAGACCGCGATGACGTGGTCGGGGCCCTCGATGCCTTCGTGGACGGCGGCGAGCGCTCCGTCGACCTCGCGGAGGTGAACGGGCGCGTCTTCGTCAACAACGTCTCGCTCGGGCTCTACGCCGACGCAGTCCAGAAACCCGGCTATCGGGAAGCGAAGCTGCGGACGATTCTCGACACCGTCCCGGAGATGCTGGGACCGGAGGGCTCGGGCCTCGACCTCGCCTGGCGCGGGCCCGGCGGCCATGAGCATCGCGGCGGCGCAGCCGTGTTGGTCTCAAACAACCGCTACCGGCTCGGAAGGGCGGTGGGGTCAGGGAC
Source organism: Actinomycetota bacterium (assembly GCA_046765935.1). Classification (GTDB taxonomy): domain Bacteria; phylum Actinomycetota; class Thermoleophilia; order Solirubrobacterales; family 70-9; genus DASUPK01. The sequence goes on from JBKPTM010000122.1 coordinate 2,579, forward strand.
CCGCCCGCGGATCAACGACGGCCTGCTCGGGATCACGGTCGCGTCCGCGCCGACCGGGAAGGGGCAGGGCCGTCTGGCGCAACGGCCGTGGCGCGAATGGTCGGCTCCGGACTTCGACGTGCGGGCCGAGCATCCGGTGCCGGCGGGGATCGATGGCGAGGCGGTGACCCTCGATCCTCCGCTGCGGTTTCGAATCAGGCCCGGAGTTCTCCGCGTGCGCATCGCGCGACAGCATCCCGGCGCGTCCCCGTCGGCCGCCGTCCCGGAGAACGCCTGGGAAGGGGTCGTCGAGTTGGCGAGGATTGCCGCAGCCCGTGGAAAACGACAACCAAGGAGGGTTGATGGACATCCTGGAGATCGAGCAGAAGGAGACGATGTCGCGCGAGGAGGCCGCCAGGCGGCTCCGCGAGTTCGCCGACACCCTGGCGCGCAATAACGACATCGAGTTCGAGCGCGGCGGCATGCGCATGAAGGTCCACGTGCCGGACGAGGTCCAAGTGAAGGTTGAGCTCGAGTTGGAGACCGACGAGCGCGAGCTGGAGATCGAACTGACCTGGTGAGCTACCAGTCCCAGGGAGTGTCGGTGCCGACCAGCGCCTCCTCCTCGAGATAGCGGGCGAACTCCTCTAGCTCCTCCTGCGGGATCGAGTAGGTGTGCTCGTTCTCGTCAGGGAACCGCCGCGCCCGTACCTCCTCCGTGTACGTTCGGACGCCCTTCAGCGACTCCTCACGGACGTTCGCGAAGCGCTTCACGAACTTGGGCGTGTGGCCGTCGTAGACGCCGAGCAGGTCGTGCAGGACGAGCACCTGGCCATCGGTCGCCGGGCCGGCCCCGATCCCGATCACCGGGATATCGAGCTTCGGCACGAGCGCCTCGGTGACTGCGGCCGGGATGGCCTCGAAGACGATCGCGAAGCAGCCCACGGACTGCAGTGCCAGGGCCTCCTCGGTCAGCTTCGCCGCGGCTTCCGCGGTGCGGCCCTGCGCCTTGAAGCCGCCGAGCGCTGTGGCCGTCTGCGGCGTGAGGCCGACGTGCCCCATCACCGGAATGCCGGAGCGGACGATCGCCCGGGCGCGGTCGACGGAGGGGCCCCCGCGCTCGAGCTTGACGGCGTCGACCTGTGCCTCCCTGACGAAGCGCTGTGCGTTCTCGATCGCCTGCTCGTTCGACACCTCGTAGGAGCCGAAGGGCATGTCGCCGATCAGCAGCGGGTGCTCGAGGCCGCGGCGGACCGCGCCGGCCATCATCAGCATCTCCTCCATGCCCACCGGGGTGGTCGCGTCGTAGCCGAGGACTACCATCGCGGCGGTGTCCCCGACGAGCACCACGTCGACGCCCGCCTCGTCGACGATCTGTGCGGAGGGATAGTCGTAGGCGGTGACCATCACGATCGGGTCCCCTGCCTGCTTCATCTCCGCGAACCGCGGCAGGGTCATGGGCTTGCGCTCCTGGGTGCTCGGCTTTTCGGGTGGTTGAGTGCTCACAGCAGTGCCTCCTGTTCCGGGCTCACCCCGCCGAGCAGAACGGTCGGGTCGCTGTCCACCGCGACCACATCGTTCTCGTCGTCCACGTGGACGACGACCGGCGAGTAGCGCTCGAGGTCCGTCTCGTCATATGCGCCGAAGCTGGCGATGATCACCTTGTCGCCGTTGCGGACGAGCCGGGCCGCGGCGCCGTTCACCTGGACGGTGCCCGAGCCCTCCTCGCCCTCGATCGCGTAGGTGACGAACCGGGCGCCGTTGTCGATGTCCCAGACGTGCACCTGCTCGTTGACAAGCAGGTCCGCCCGGCGCATCAGCTCGGGATCCAGGGTGATGCTGCCGACGTAGTCGACGTCACAGTCCGTGATCGTCGCGCGATGGATCTTCGACTTGAGCATCTGACGCTGCATCAGGCCTCCGTCCTCGGGGTGGGATTTGAGTCGATTACGACGTTGTCGATCAGGCGGGCTCTGCCGACCCGCGCGGCGACGGCCACCAGCACGGGCCGCCCGTTGAGCTCGGCGATCGGCGAGAGATCCTCGGCTGAGCGCGCCTCCACGTACTCCGGCTCGATGCCGGCCTTACGAAGCTCGGTCCTGGCTGCCTCGACCAGCGCACCGGCGGAGGTCTCGCCGTCACGCGCAAGCCGCTCGGCGGCCTGCAGGGCGCGCGAGATCGCCGTCGCGCGCTCGCGCTGCTCGGGATCCAGGTAGGCGTTTCGAGAGCTGAGGGCGAGCCCGTCCTCCTCTCTGACGGTCGGCAGGACCTCGATTCGGACCGGGAAGTCGAGGTCGCGCGCCATGCGCTCGATGACGAGCGCCTGCTGGGCATCCTTGCGACCGAAGTAGGCGACGTCGGGCTGGACCGAGTTGAAGAGCTTCGCCACGACGGTGGTGACGCCGCGGAAGTGGGAGGGACCGCGGTGCGCGGGGTCGCCTTCGAGTACGCCGGTCAGATCGCCTCCGACCTCGACCGCGGTGGCAAAGCCCTCGGGGTACATCTGGTCGATGTCGGGGGTCCAGAGCAGGTCGACGCCCTCCCGCAGCGCGAGCTTGGCGTCTCGTTCCTCGTCCCGGGGATAGGCCTCGAGGTCCTCGCCAGCCCCGAACTGGGTCGGGTTGACGAACAGGCTGACGACGACGATGTCGCAGTCCTCCCGGGCCCGGCGCATCAGGGACAGGTGCCCCTCGTGGAAGTAACCCATGGTCGGCACGAGGCCGATGCGCCTGCCACGGCGCCGCGGCTCGGTGAGCGCCTCTCGGAGCTCGGCCTTGGACGAGACGATCTTCATGACGACACGCCGTGCACGGATTCCCAGGCCACGGCCTCCGCACGCATGGCGAGGACGTCGTAGAGGCGGACGAGCTCGGGCGCGCTCTCGGCCAGGGCGACGCGGTGGCGCTGCACCGTGGCGCGGTCCCCGCGGGCGATCGGCCCAGTGAGCGCTTCCGGGCCACGCTCGGCCCAGTTGGCGGCGGTGCGAAGGACCAGCGGCGCGAGCAGCTCGCGCGCGTCCTCGACCCCGATGCGCTCGAGCACCTCAGCCGCGGACTCCTCGAGGGCAATGAGCAGGTTCGACGACATCGCCGCCGCGGCGTGGTAGGCGGCGCGGCTCTCCTCCGGGACCTCGAATGGCCGCATGCCGAGCGCTTCGGCCAGGGCGCGGACATAGGCCAGGGACTCCTCCGTCGAGCCGGCGATCGCGGCGGGCGTTCCCTCGATGGGAGTCTCGCCGTCGGCGAAGGTCTGCAGTGGATGGAGCGAGAAGGCCGCGGCGCCTCCCGAGGTGGCTGCCGCGAGCGCGTCCAGCGTGCTCGCGCCGCTGACGTGACCGACTAGCGATGGCCCGGCAGCCAGCTGCTCCGCGGCGCCTTCGATCGCGTCGTCTGGGACGCAGAGCAGCACGGCTGAACCGCCCGGCAGGGATCCTGCGGCGTCCTCGTGTGAGATCAGCTCGACCTCGATCTCCGCGCGCTCCGCCGCAGCGGCAAGGGAGCGGCCGACTCTGCCACGGCCGACGACCACCAGCGGCGAGGCGGCGTTCAGGGGGGAGGGGAGGTCATCCCGTTCCAGTTCCCGCATCGGAGATACCAGACGGCTCTTTTGTCTAGGACGAGGTGAGAGGTTTCGGTGCTGATCGGGTCCACGCCGGTTCCGGTCGCAGCCCGCGGCGAAAGTATAGAGAGCGGTCCTGGCTGACCAGCCAGTCCGATTTCGGGCCACGGGACCTGGAATCCCTCGAATTTGCGGCCGGAAACCGGACCGGGGTGGTCGGGGGGTCGAACTACCATCAACGCGGTGCCGATCTACGAGTTCGTCTGCGAGTCGTGCGGTCACCGCTTCGAGGAGCTGGTGGGGTCACATGTGGGTCTGCGGACCTCCGATGTCGCCTGTCCCGAATGCGGCTCGGCGAAGCTGGAGCGTCAGAGCGCCAGCTCGTACGCGCCCGTGAATCGGCAGCTGACGCCGAACCAGAAGCGCCGCCTGGAGGACAAGCGCGGCACGGATCGCGGCGGGGCCAGGGAGCGCTTTGCGCGACAGCGGGCCGCGGAGCGTGGGGCGGCCAAGCGGCGGAGGAGCAGGTGAGCGACGCCGAATCGCGCCGCCAGGCGCTGGTCGAGGTCTACAACCAGGCCTCGATCTGCGAACGCTGCCCCCTGTCGGAGACGCGCAACCGGGTCGTCTTCGGCGCCGGGAACGCCGACGCCGACCTGATGTTCGTCGGCGAGGCACCTGGTGCGGAGGAGGACCGCCAGGGGCTGCCGTTCGTAGGGCGCGCCGGCGCCTTCCTCACCGAACTGCTCGAGGCGATCGGGCTGAAGCGCGAGGACGTCTTCATCGCGAACGTCCTCAAGTGCCGGCCTCCCGGCAACCGTGATCCCCAGCCGGAGGAGATCGACTCCTGCCGGCCCTATCTGGACAAGCAGGTCCAGCTGATCGCGCCGCGCGTCATCGCCACGCTCGGCAATTTCTCGACCAAGCTGCTCACGGCGAATCCCACCGGGATCACCAAGGTCCGCGGGACGCCCCAGGAGCATCTGATCGGCGGGCGCTGGGTGTACATGCTGCCCCTCTTTCATCCCGCAGCCGGGTTGCGCACTCCCAGCGTGGCCGAGCAGCTGCGCGAGGACTTTCGCCTGATCCCTGATCTCCTCGAGCAGCCGCTCCCCGAGCCCGAGCCGCTGGTGGTCGACCGCGAGCCGGAGCCGGATCAGATGGGCCTGTTCGGCGGCTGATCCGGCACCGGGAGTGACCGCGAGAACACGCAGCGCCGCCGAGACCGAGGCTCTCGGTGAGAGGCTCGCCGCCGAGCTGGGCCCGGGCGACGTCGTGCTGGTCAGCGGCGAGCTCGGAGCGGGGAAGACCACGCTGATCCGCGGCGCCGCGCGTGCCCTCGGGGTCACGGAGCCCGTGACCTCCCCGACCTTCACGATCGGGCACACCTACAGCGGTCGCGTCCCGGTCTCGCACCTTGACCTCTACCGGTTGGCCGAGCTCGATCAGGAGGATCCAGCCCTGCTCGAGGACTACGTCACGCCGGAGGCGGTGTCGTTCATCGAGTGGCCTCGCGCCGCCGAGTCCTGGCTCGATCGGATCACCCGCCGGGTAGAGCTCCGGCACGCCGGCGGAGACGAGCGCGAGATCGACTTCTGAGGCCACCCGCGGCTGTCATCCGCACGTCATCTTCGTGTCACGGGCGCTTCATCCACCCGGCGTAGCGTCGCCGGC
>JBKPTM010000123.1:0-12835 GCA_046765935.1 Actinomycetota bacterium
GGAGAGGGCTCGGACAACGTCTCCGTCGCCGTCTCACGGTCGGATGAGCTCCTCATCGGCAACCTCTTCCCAGTGCCGGTGCTCGTCGTCGGAGGCGAGGGCGATGACTCCCTGCAGACGGCCGGCTGGCACGGACGGGCCTTCGGTGAGGAGGGCGACGACGTGCTCTACGGTCGCATGGGGCCGACCATGCTCTCCGGCGGTGGCGGCAATGACGTCCTGATCGATCCCGAGGGCGGCAACGATCGGCTCGACGGCGGGTCCCAGGGCGACGTGTTGGAGAGCTTCACGGGCCGCGACCTGCTGATCGGCGGCGACGGCCGGGATGTGATGCGCTCAGGCGACGGACGCGACCAGATCCTCGCCCGCGATTACACGCGCGACAAGCGGGTCCGCTGCGGTCCCGGCCGCGGAGACGTTGTCTCCGTCGACGCCGCGGACCCGGCAACCCAGCTCTGCGAGCGAGTGTTCAGATCTCCCTGACCACCTCGCGCGGGTCCTTGTCGTCGCGCATCGCCTTGAAGGCTGGCTGGCGCAGCGTCCCCTCGTTGGTCCACTCGGTCCAGTTGACCTCGCAGACCAGCTCAGGCTCGCACCAGACCGCGAAGCGGGCCTTCGGACCGGTCGGGGCGCCCACGTCGAAGGGACTCGTCGGGCGCTCGAGCCCGCCGAGCTCGCGCGTGAGCCGGTCGATCAGCTCCTCGGTGAGGCCCGAGCCGACGCCGCCCGCGAAGTGCAGGGTCTGCGTCTCGCCCCTGCCCAGCTCCGAGGCCCGCCGGTCGTAGTAGCCGACCAGGAGCGAGCCGACGCGGCTTGCCCGGCGGCCCTCGCCGGGGATGTAGCCGCCGATCACGAACTCCTGACGGCGCCAGACGCGCTCCTTGATCCACTCGCCGGAGCGCCTGCCCGCGCGGTAGGGACTGTCGCAGCGCTTGGCCACGATTCCCTCCAGGCCCTGATGGCGCGCGGCCTCCAGCAGGCCGGCGCCACCCCCGTGGCGGTAACGCGGGGTCCGCCAGCGGGGGCCGTCCAGCCCGAGCTCCGCCAGCAGCTCGCGGCGCTGTAGGTAGGGGAGACTGCGAACGCAGTGGCCGTCGAGGTGGAGCAGGTCGAAGATCACGTAGTCGACCGGCGTCTGCGCCGCTCTCGCCTTGATCGCGGCGGCCGAGCTGAGGCCCATGCGGCTCTGGATCAGCTGGAAGCGCGGCTTGCCGTCGGAATCGAGTGCGACGACCTCGCCGTCGAGGATCGCCGCTCGCTCCGCGAGCGCCTCCCCGATCGGAGCGAGCTCGGGGTAGCGGGCGGTGACGTCCTCCAGCCGCCGGCTGAGCATGCACCAGCCGCCGTGGGCCGCGTACCCGAGCGCGCGGATGCCGTCCCACTTGATCTCGTAGGCCCAGTCGTCGGCGTCCGACTCCGGTATCCGCCCGGGCTTCGCCAGCATCGGCTCCAAGCGGGTCGGCATCTCCTCCCGCGGGGCCTGCGCCAGGATTGATTTGGGCTTCGCCTCGGGCACGGCACTCGATTATGCGTGGCGCCTTTACGTTCGGTCGGATAATCGGACGGTGCTCTTCGAGCTGGAGGACGTCACGTACTCGCGCGGCGGGAACGTCGTCCTCAGCGATGTTCGGGCGCGGCTCCCGGTGGGAGCGAGCTCGGTGCTCGGCCCCTCGGGCAGCGGCAAGTCGACCCTGCTGCGGCTGCTCAATCGCCTCGCAGATCCGGACTCGGGCCGGCTGATCTACGAGGGCAGGGACGTGCGTGAGTACGACCCGCTCGCGCTCCGTCGCGAGGTCAGCCTGGTGCCCCAGCTTCCGGCGCTGATCGAGGGGACCGTCCACGACAACGTCGCCTACGGCCCGCGGCTGGCGGGACGCAGCTTCAACGCGCGGAACTGCCTCGAGCTGGCCGGCCTCGACCCAGCGTTCGAGGATCGCGATGCCGCCAAGCTGTCGGTGGGCGAGCAGCAGCGAGTGATGCTGGCGCGCGCGCTCGCGTTGGAGCCGCGCGTCCTGCTGCTCGACGAGCCGACCTCCGCGCTCGATCAGGCCGCCCGAGAGGCGGTCGAGGGAACACTCCGCCGGATGCGCGCCCGGACCGCGATCTCGCTGGTGGTGGTGACCCATGACATCGCTCAGGCGAGGCGGCTGTCCGATTACGTCCTCCGTATCGAGTCGGGCAAGGTGATCGCCCAGGGGCCAGCGGCCGAGCTGCTCGCGCTCCCCCAGCATGAAACGGGTGGCGCCTCGCCTGCGGCTGCGGCGCCCCCTCGCATCAACGCCACAGCTGAGGATGCGACGTGACCGGGCTCCTGGCGGACACGTCGGCATCCATCCACGTCACGCTCGGGGAGGTCGCCGCGGCGCTGGCCCTGGTGGCTGTCGCAGCGATCGCCTCGCGCTCCTGGCATGCCGGCCTGGAGGAGGACATCGGCATCGCCGTCGTCCGCTCGTTCATCCAGCTGACGGCGATCGGCTATGTGATCACCGTGATCTTCGACGAGAACTCAGCGCTCCTGGTGATCGCCCTGATCGCGGTGATGGTGGTCTTCGGGGCGTTCACAGCTCGCTCACGGGCCCAGGGAGTGCCGGATGCCTTCTGGCCGCTGCTCGTCTCTCTCGGAGTGGCCGCCGCCGCGACCCTCGGATTGGTGCTGGGGCTCGGCATCTTCGACGCGACACCCCGCTACGTGGTCCCGGTCGGAGGCATGGTGGTGGGCAACTCGATGACCGCGGCTGCGGTCGCCCTCAACCGGCTCGGCGAGGACGTGCACGATCAGTCGAAGCGGATCGAGGCGACCCTTGCCCTCGGCGCCACCTCCTCACAGGCGGTGACGCCCCTCGTCCAGCGCAGCCTCCGGTCGGGAATGATCACCCTGGTCGACTCGACGAAGACGACGGGGCTGATCTTCTTCCCGGGGACGATGGTGGGGATGCTGCTGGCGGGGGCGGACCCGACGGACGCAGTTCGGCTCCAGCTCATCCTGCTCTACGTGCTGCTCGGCGCCGTGTCGATCGCGGCGCTGATGGCGATCACGCTCGCGCGCCGCAACTTCTTCACGCCCGCTCACCAGCTGCGGGAGCCGCCCGAGCCGTAGCCGGGGGAGGCGCCTCCGTAGACTCACCCTGTCTTGTCCGACGACCGTCGCCGCAAGCGCTTCACCATCATCGCGACGATCCTCGGCTCCACGATCGTCTTCCTCGACGCCACGGTCGTCAACGTCGCCCTGCCGGCGATCTCGGATGACCTCAATGCGGGGCTCGCCGATCAGCAGTGGGTGGTCGAGGCCTACGCCCTCGCGACCGTCTCCCTGCTCCTCGTCGGCGGAGCGCTCGGGGACCAGTTCGGCCGGCGCCGCATCTTCACGATCGGGCTGATCGGCTTCGGAATCACCTCCATCCTCTGCGCCCTGGCGCCGTCCAGCGCGTTCCTGATCGGCGCCCGCGGGCTGCAGGGCCTGACCGGAGCGCTGCTGGTCCCCGGCTCGCTGGCGATCATCGCGGCGACCTTCGAGGGAGCTGAGCGGGGGAAGGCAGTCGGGACCTGGACCGCTTGGACCGGGATCGCGACGGTGATCGGTCCGGCAGGGGGCGGGGCGCTGGTGGAGGCGATCTCCTGGCGCGCGATCTTCTGGATCAACATCCCGCTGGTCATCTTCACCGTGTGGCTCGCCCGCACGCACGTCGAGGAGAGCCTCGATCCCGAGGCCGATCGGGCGATCGACTGGCTCGGGATCCTGATGTCCGCCGCGGGTCTCGGCGGGGTCGTCTTCGGCTTCATCGAGCAGCCGATGGAGGGCTGGGGGAGCCCGTTGGTGCTGATCCCGCTGGTCGGCGGCGCGGTGCTGTTCGCGAGCTTCCTCGCCTGGGAGTCGCGCTACCGGCACTCGATGCTCGATCTCGGGCTCTTCCGGATCCGGAACTTCGCGGTGACGAACCTCGAGACCCTGATCGTCTACTCGGGTCTGATCGGGGCCCTCTTCTTCGTCACCCTCTTCCTCCAGCAGACCGTCGGCTACACGCCGCTGCAGTCCGGGTTCGCGACCACGCCGATCTCGCTGATCCTCTTCGCACTCTCTCCGGTCTTCGGCCGGGTCGCGACGAGCACGGGCCCGCGAGTGCCGATGTGCGTCGGGCCGATCGTCGGCGGCCTCGGCCTGCTGCTCTTCACGCGCGTCGACGCGAACGCGAACTACCTCACCGACGTGCTTCCAGCCGTGGTCGTCTTCGGTCTCGGCCTGTCGGCCACCGTTGCGCCGCTCACCGCCACGGCCCTCAACTCCGTCGCCGAGCATCGCGTCGGCGTCGCGTCCGGGATCAACAACGCCGTCTCGCGGATCGCCGGTGTTCTCGCGATCGCGATCTTCGGCGCCCTGATCGCCGGCAAGTTCGGCTCCACCGTTGACGGCCAGCTGACGCAGGCGAGCCTTTCGCCCCAGGGGCAGCATGCGATCGACAAGGCCAAGGACAACCCGCTCCAGCCGCCGTCCACCGACAGGCTGCCCCCCGGTGAGGCGACCGAGGTCGAGAGCGCGACCGAGGCCGGTGCCGAGGATGGCTTCCATCTGGCGCTGATGGCCGCCGGCACGCTGATGGTCGTCGGCGGAGTGATCGCCGGCATCGGGCTCCGAAATCCACCCCGCGAGACGGCCTACGACGCGCCCCGGGCGGCTCCGGCCGGCGAGTGTGCGCATTGCCCGGATCACCTCGACGAGCTGCCCGCCGATGAGCGCGAACCCGAGCGAGAGCCGGTGAGCGAACCGGCGTAGGCTGAGCCGCCGATGGCCGACCTGCACCCCGAGGCGCGCGAGCTGATCGAGTCCGACCGGCTCGCGCACATGGTCACCCTCAATCCCGATGGCAGCCCGCAGATGAGCTGCGTCTGGGTAGGGCTCGACGGCGACGAGATCGTCAGCGGCCATCTACCGCGGAACCAGAAGGTGAAGAACGTCGAGCGGGATCCACGCGTCGCGATCTCGATCGAGGGCGCCGGTGTCGGCGAGGCGGGGCTGCGCGAGTACCTGGTGATCCGCGGGAGGGCCAGAGTGCAGGAGGGCGGCGCCGCCGAGCTCCTGCAGCGGCTCGCCCATGTCTATCTGGGCCCCGACGTGAAGTTCCCTCCGATGGACGATCCGCCGCCGGGCTACGTGATCCGAACGATCCCGGAGAGGCTCGGCGGAAACGGCCCCTGGGTGGGCTAGCGGCCGCTTGTGGCCGCGATCTGACGGCGAAGCCGTCCCTAGACTCCGCCCGCAATGAAGATCTTCAGTGGCATCCAGCCGACCGGGCGCAAGCACCTCGGCAACTACATCGGGGCGATCCGCCAGTTCGTCGAGGGTCAGGATCGCGGCGATCCCTCGATCTACTGCATCGTCGATCTGCACGCGATCACCGTGCCCTGGGATCCGGCCGCGCTCCGGTCGAGCGTCTACGACACCACGGCGATCCTGATCGCGGCGGGCCTCGACCCCGATCGCTGCATCCTCTTCCGGCAGTCCGACGTCCGCGAGCACTCCGAGCTCACCTGGTACCTCTCGGCGCTCACCGCCCACGGCGATCTCAACCGCATGACCCAGTTCAAGGAGAAGTCGGCGAAGCAGCGCGAGCTCGTCTCGGCCGGCCTCTTCTTCTACCCGGTGCTCCAGGCGGCGGACGTGCTGGCCTACAAGACCGATGAGGTGCCCGTCGGCGAGGACCAGCGCCAGCACATCGAGCTGACGCGCGAGATCGCCCGCCGCTTCAACGAGCGCTTCGGGCCGGTCCTGGTGGAGCCGGAGCTCCGCGTCCCGGAGGTCGGAGCGCGCATCATGGACCTGCAGGAGCCCACCAACAAGATGTCGACTACCGGCGGTACCGAGGCCGGCACCGTGCTCGTTCTCGACGACGCCGGGACAGTGACGAAGAAGATCAAGAGCGCCGTCACCGATTCCGGATCCGAGGTTAGACGCGGCGAGGGGAAGGAGGGGATCGCCAACCTCATCGAGATCCTCGCCGTGGCGCGGGGAACCAGCGAGGAGGAGATCGAGGCCGAGTTCGACGGGTCGGGCTACGGCGACTTCAAGACCGCGGTGGCCGAGGCCGTCGTCGACTTCCTGGCTCCGGTCCGCGAGCGCTACGAGGAGCTGCGGCCCGACGAGGCCGTCCTCGAGGCGACCCTCGCGGCCGGGGCGGAGAAGGCGCGCGCAATCGCCTCGGTGACGCTCGCCGAGGTGCGCGCGGCGATCGGCATCGGCCCCGCCTGATCGCGCAAACTGGGGTTGATCCGGACCGGTCGAGGGTGCTGTACTTCCGAACTTCGCCGTTAGGGGACATCTAGCCCGGAGGGAATTGGTCGTGGAGAAGCGCAACAGGAAGCTGGAACCAGCGTCGCCGCGGGACAACTCATTGATGCGAATCGACCCCGAGAAGCCCGGCCTGCTCGACCTCCTGCGCGGCGAGGGCGAACCCGCGATGCGGGTGCTCGCCTGGGCGGGGGTGTTCGTCCTGCTGCCGTTGTTCATCGCCGGCGGGCTCACCGTTCTCGGCAGCTGACGACTTCGGGCGGACGGGTCAGCGGGCCCGCTCCCGCCCGCCGGTTCGCCCTCTAAGGTGGGCGCGGATGGCCTCGGTCTCCGAGCTCGATCTCGACCTGGACGTCTTCCAAGGGCCGTTCGACCTGCTGCTCGCGGTCCTGCTCCGAGAGGAGATCTCGCTGTCCGAGGTGCCGCTCGGGGAGATCGTGATCTCCTATGTGGATCACCTCGGCGAGACGGGCGATCTCGATCTGGAGACCGTCACCGAGTTCCTGGTGCTGATCGCGGCGCTCTGCGAGCTCAAGTCCCGTCTGCTGTTGCCGAACGAGGACGGCTCCGAGGAGCTCGGTCCGGAGGAGGCCGCCGACGAGCTGCTCGCTCGAATGCTCGAGTACCGCCGCTACAGCGAGGCGGCGAGGATGCTCAGCGAGCGCTTCGATCGGGAGGGGCGCGTCCTGTACCGCTCGGCCGCGCCGCCGCCGGAGCTGCGCCGCGCCGCGCTCGAAGCGGCCACCCAGGCCTATGAACCCGACCGGCTCGGGGTAGCCCTGGGCGATCTGCTCACGCTGCCGCCCGAGCCGGACACGCGCCACATCCGGACGACCGTGTCCCTGCAACGGCGCCTGGGCGTCGTCCGGGACCTGCTCCGCTCCCGCAAGACACTCGACTTCGACGACGCTTTCGGCCGCGAGGACCGTTTCACGCAGGCGGTCACCCTGTTCGCTCTGCTCGAGCTCTACCGCCGCGGGGAGGCGACCTGGACTCAGAAGGAGACCTTCGGACGAATCGAGGTATATGCGAGCCCCCAGCGGACGCGAAGCGGAGCAGGGGGCGATTCGTGATGACCACGGATGGGTTGGCAAGCACGGTGGAAGCCCTGCTCTTCCTCTCTCCCGAGCCGGTCTCGGCCGCCGAGCTGGCCGAGGCGATCGAGGTCGATGAAGATGCGGTCGCGCAGGCGATCGACGAGCTGGAGAGCCGCCTCGCTGCAGAGGCTCGCGGAGTGCAGGTTCGCCGGGTGGCCGGCGGCGTGACCCTGGCGGCGGTCCCCGAGGCGGAGGACGCCGCGCGCCGCTTGCTGGCGAAGCCGCGCACTCCGCCGCTCACCCAGGCACAGGCCGAGGTCCTCGCGATCGTCGCCTACCTGCAGCCGGTGTCCCGGCCCGAGGTCGCCCGGATCCGGGGAGTCGCCTCCGACTCCGCCGTGGCCAGTCTGACCGAGAGGGGCTTGATCGAGGAGCGGGGCCGGACCCGCTTCGGCGCGGTCACCTACGGCACCACCGCCCTGTTCGAGAAGCTCTTCGGCCTCTCCGGCCTGGACGCGCTGCCGGATCCGGCCCAGTTCGATCCGACGCCGGAGGACGAGCGCGAGCTGCGCGAGCGCCTGCTGAAGGCGGGTGAGCAGCGGGCCGAGTGAGGGTCAGCATCGCCGCGGTCGTGGCCGTCGCCACGGTGGCGGTGGGAGTGGCCCGCGGCGGCGCGGCCGCCGAGCCGACGGCAAAGGCCGCGACCCAGCAGGAGCTAGTGGGCAAGTCGGTCCGGAAGCGCTCGATCACGGCGGCGCAGCTCGGCGATCCGGCCGGGACGCGCGTCGCCCTCGTCGTCGGGGTGATCCACGGCGACGAGCGTGCGGGGCTGCGCATCATCCGCGCGATCAAACGAGAGGCATCGCGCCAGGCGGCCGAGTTGGCCGGCACGCAACTCTGGGCGATCGCGACGGTTAACCCGGATGGGCTTCGGGCACACACCCGCAGGAACTCGCATGGGGTGGACCTGAACCGGAACTTCCCGTACCGATGGCGCGGCAACGTCCCACACTCGAGCGGCTACTACCCGGGCCCACGACCGGCATCGGAGCCGGAGACGCGCGCGGTGATGGCGTTCGTCGGGCGGATCCAGCCGGACCTCTCGGTCTGGTACCACCAGCCCTGGGGCGCGGTGCTCGCCTGTCACGGCAGCCCGCAGGTCGCGGCGGAGTACGCGAAGCTGGCCGGCATGCGGACGAGCTGCAGGGGTACGGGCCTGCGCGGAACGGCGATCAGCTGGGAGACCCACGCGATCCCGGGGAGCACGGCCTTCGTCGTCGAGATGCCGGCCGGGACCATCAGCGGCCACTCGGCAGCGCGCCAGGCGAGGGCCGCGCTGACCGTCGCGGAGGGCCGCTGAGGTGAGCAGGCTGATGGTCGCGCTGGTGGCAGTCGCGGTGGCTGTCGCCGCGGGCGCAGTCGCCGGCGCGGGTGCCAAGCCGGCTCCGGTGGCCTCGCCATCCGCGGCGGCGAAGCCGCCCATCCACAAGCGGCTGATCCCGTTCCCACAGAAGCGCAAGCGAGAGACGGCCGCCTACTCGAAGGACCACTACGGGCAGTACAAGTGGCGCCTCAACAACCCGCAGGTGATCGTCGAGCACTACGCGGAAGCGGGCAGCATTTCGGCGATCTTCAACACCTTCGCGCCCGACCGGCCCGATGTCGAGTTCCACCAGCTGCCCGGCGTCTGCTCGCACTTCGCGGTCTCGCCCGGGGGCGGGGTCTTCAAGTTCGTGCCGGTCTCGATCCGGTGCCGGCACACGGTCGGGCTCAACTGGACCGCGATCGGCATCGAGCATGTCGGCTTCTCGGACCAGGACATCCTCAACCGCCCGGCGCAGCTCAACGCGTCTCTGCAACTCACCCAGTGGCTGCGCTGCCGGTTCGGCATCCCGGTCAAGCAGGTGATCGGGCACAACGAGAGCCTCTCTTCGCCGTTCTACAAGGAGCTCGACCCGCGCTTCAAGGGCCAGACCCACGGCGATTGGAACCACGCCGACATGCAGATCTACCGCTCCGACCTGAGCAAGCTCGGCGCCTGCTGAGCGTCGAAGCAGGACCGCAATTTTCCCCCTTGCGCGCCGCCGGCCGGCGGTGAGAGACTCGCGCCGTTTCAGGGAGTGGGGAACGCAACCGGGGGGTGAGGAGAAAGATCATGGGAAGGATCAGCAAGTGGTTCCCGCCGTTCACGGGGGTGGTGTTTGCGCTCCTGGTCGCTGCGATTTCGATTCTGTTCGGCCAGGGGCAGGACGCGACCAAGAAGACTGCTCAGGAGATCGTCAACCACTACACCGACCACAACACGAGAGAGATCATCGGCGCGATCCTGGTCGTCTACGCCGCGGCCTCGATCATCGTCTTCGGGGGCTGGCTGCGCAGAATCCTGCGCGACGCTGAGGGCGCCGACGGGGTCCTCTCGGCAGTGGTCCTGGGCGCCGCGGCCGCCTTCGCGGCCGGTGCGGCGGTCGCCGGCTCGATCCACTTCGCACTGGCGGATCTGGCTGACGACATCAACCCCGTCGCCCTGCAGGCGATCAACGGGATCGACTACGACATGTTCTTCTTCTTCCCGGTGGGACTCGGGACGCTGATCCTCGCCACGGGGATCTCAGCGCTGCGACACGGTGCACTTCCCAAGTGGCTCGCCTGGGTGAGCGTCGTCTTCGGCGTGCTGTTCTTCACGCCGGTCTTCTTCATCTTCTTCTACATCGGGCCGCTCTGGTTCCTCGCCGTCGGGATCTGGGGGATCAGGCGGGCCGTGGGTGAGGAGGCACCTCCAGCCGCACCGGCCACAACCTGAGCCCCAGCGGAGGGGCGGTCGGCGGATCGCCCCTCCGCCCGCTCGGCTTCAATCGTGGGGTGCGCCTCGCCAAGTACCTCGCCCATGCCGGAGTGGCCTCTCGCCGCGCCGCCGAGCGGCTGATCGCCGACGGCAGGGTGCGGGTCGGCGGCGAGGTGGTCATCGATCCCGCCCGCGATGTGGGGGAGGGATCAGGGGTCGAGGTCGACGGCCGCCCCGTGGAGCCCGAGCCCCGCGAGGTCTGGGCGGTCAACAAGCCCAAGGGGGTCGTCTCCACGGCCCGCGAGCCGGGCAGGCGCCGAGCGGTCACCCAGCTGGTCGAGTCGCCGCGCCGGCTCTACCCAGTCGGGCGCCTCGACGCCGACTCCACCGGCCTGATCCTGCTGACCAACGACGGCGAGCTCGCCAACCGGCTCACCCACCCGCGCTACGGCGTCCGCAAGACCTATCTCGTCGAGCTCAGCCGGGCGCCCTCCGAGGCCGACCTCGAGCGCATGCGGCTGGGAGTCGAGCTCGAGGACGGCAGGTCCGCTCCGGCCGAGGTCGAGCGGCTGGGGGAGCGTCAGATCGAGATCACGATCCGCGAGGGGCGCAAGCGCCAGGTGCGGCGGATGGCCGAGGCGATCGGCAACCAGGTCGAGGAGCTGGCGAGGACCCGGATCGGTTCACTTGAGCTCGGGGACCTGCGCCGCGGGGAGGCGCGGCGGCTCGATCGCAGGGAGATCGACGCGCTCTGGAAAGATTCCGCGCCATGAGTGACGACCTCAGGCTCTGGGCGGTGCGCGGCGCGACCAAGGCCGAGCGCAACGACCCGAGTGTGATCGTGAAGGCGACCGAGGAGCTGATGCGCGAGCTGATCGCCCGCAACGACCTCGTGCCCGAGCGGATGGTGAGCTGCATCTTCACGTCGACCCACGACCTGAACGCCGAGTTTCCCGCCGTCGCCGCGCGCAACCTGGGCCTCGACAAGGTGCCGCTGCTCTGCGCGCAGGAGGTAGACGTGCCCGGCGCGATGGTCTCGGTGATCCGCACGCTCGTCCACTACTACGCCCCCAGCGACCACACCCCGACCCACGCCTACCTCGGCGAGGCGCAGGAGCTGCGCTCGGATCTGAAGGCGGCGCAGTAGTGGAGGGCGGACCGGTCCGGGTCCGCAAGGCGATCCCGGACGACACCGATGCGATCGTCGCCGTCACCGCAGCGGGGTGGCGCACGGCCTACCGAGACATCGTCGCGCAGGACCGGCTGGCCGACCTGCCGCTGGCCCGCTGGCGCCACGAGGTCCACGTGGGGCTCCGCCGGCCGGTGGAGGACGCCTTCAGCCTGGTCGCCGAGATCGACGGCGAGTTCGCGGGCTACTGCTTCGTCGCCGCCCCGTCGCGGGAGCCGGACCTCGGGCCGAATGTGGCCGAACTGGTCGCGATCTACGTCGAGCCCGACCGCTGGGGCCAGGGCGCCGGCACGGCCCTGATGCGCGCCGCGATGGATCACCTCTCGGAGCTCCCCTACGGCGAGGTGATCCTCTGGACCTTCAAGGAGAACGCCCCCGCGATCGCCTTCTACGAGCGCCACGGCTGGAAGGCGGACGGCGAGCAGAAGATCCACCCGCGGACGGAGGCCGCGGCGATCAGGTTCCGGCGCTCCACCCGAAGCGGCGGCCGCGGCTCGGTCACAATGCCGAGGCCATGACGGTCACCTTCGCGGAGAAGCTCGAGCGGATCCCGCACTACGAGCCCGGGACCTCACTCGACGACGCCAAGGCGCGCGCGGAGACCCCCGACGCGATCAAGCTCGCCTCCAACGAGTCGCCGTTCCCGCCTCACCCGGCGGTGATCGACGCGATCGCACGTGCAGCGAGCGGCATCAACCGCTACCCGGATCCCGAGGCTCGGGCGCTCCGCCGCGCGATCGCCGACCACCACGAGACGGAGCCGGGTCGCATCGCGGTGTCGAACGGCTCCTGTGAGCTCCTGCTCGCCGCCGCTCTCGCCCTCTGCGAGGAGGGCGACGAGATCCTCTTCGCCTGGCCCTCGTTCTCGATCTACCCCTACCTGGCACCGCTCTGCGGGGCGAGGGAGATCCGGGTTCCGCTGGCGGAGGGATTCGTCCACGACCTCGACGCGATGCTCGAGGAGGTCACCGCCGCGACGCAGCTGCTGATCGTCTGCAATCCGAACAACCCGACCGGCACGCACATCCCGGTGGATCGGATCAGGGCGTTCGTCGAGAGCGTTCCGGATCGGACCACGGTCATCCTCGACGAGGCCTACATCGAGTACCAGACCAACGACGACCCGGACATGACCCTCGACCTCCTTGCGAAGCACCCGAACGTCGTCCTCCTGCGGACGTTCAGCAAGTGCCACGGGCTCGCGGGGCTCCGGGTCGGCTACGCGCTCTGCTCGCCGCAGTTCCGGGCCGCGGTCGATGCGGTCCGCCAGCCGTTCAGCGTGAACGCGCTCGCACAGGCCGCGGCGACGGAGGCGATCCGCCACCAGGACGACGTCGCGAACCGAGTCGAGAAGAACGTGGTCCAGCGGGTCGTCGTAGAGGAGGCTCTCCACGAGATGGGCTTCGCGACCGCCGATTCGCAGGCGAACTTCGCCTGGGTCGACCTCGGCGAACTCGACGAGGACGAGGTGGTCGAATCGCTCGCCAAGGCGGGAGTCGCGGTCCGCCCGGGGACTCCGCTCGGTGGTCCCGGTCACCTGCGGGTCA